>DATKSK010000019.1 GCA_035531755.1 Acidimicrobiales bacterium
TCCCGCCGACCACGTCGTCGGCCTCGAGCACCATGGCGTCGCGCCCCGCCTTGGAGAGCTGGTAGGCGGCCGTGAGGCCGGCCGGCCCTGCGCCGATCACCACCACCGGCCGGTCGTCGCGCCACGCCGTCGTCTGCGTCACCTCACCCAGCTCCACTTCGTCCGGCTTCCGGTCTCGGGGCAGGATACCGCCGCCCGTGGCCCGCTCCGGGTACCCCCCCGCCCCCCCGTCCCCCGGTCCCCCCGGTCCGCGGACGTCGGGGCAGGGCCGCAGCCCTCAGGGCACGTACAGGTCGGTGAACGCCAGGACGGCGTAGACCACGAGGCCGGCGCCGGCCAGGACGAGCACGGCGCGCTCCATGCGCTCGCCCGCCGTGACCGTCGCCCCCGCGAGCACGAGCGGGAACGCCGACAGGGCGTAGCGCTCGAAGCCGTCGAGGTTCGAGGCCGTGAGCGCCACCACCAGCACGGCCGCGGCCAGGGCACCGAAGCTCGCCGGCCAGTGGCGCAGGGCCACCACCACCAGCCCGAGGGCGAGCAGCGCCCAGGGCAGGTGCAGCGCGGACCCCAGGTGGCGGCCGTGCGCCAGGAGAGAGGTGTCGTGCGCCAGCGTCCGCACCGGGTCGGCCAGCCGACCGCGCAGGGTGCCCTGCTGCTGGACCCGCAGCGGGGCCAGGGCGTCGCCGTAGCGCCAGCCGACCCATCCCAGGAACGCCGCCAGCCCGGCGGCGGGCCCGACCACGGCGGCGGCACGCGCCACGCGCTCGGCGACCGGCGCGCCCCGCAGGCCCCGCACGGTCTCGACGACCGCCGGCACGACCAGCATCACCCCCAGGGGCCGGGTGGCGCCGGCCACCAGACCGAGCCCCGCCGCCCACCACCAGGCGCGGGCGCGCAGGGCGAGCAGCATCCCCACGCCGAGGGCCATGAGCGTCCCCTCGGCGTACCCCATGACGGCGGTGAAGGCGGGCGGCGCCAGGCACGCCAGCCAGGCGGCGCGCCGGGCCAGCGCGTCGTCGCCCGTCTCGCGCCGGGCCAGGGCGGCGAGGAGCGCCACCGCCACGAGCGCCGAGGCGTTGGCCACCACGAGCAGGGCGGCCCCGATCCCGACACCCGGGAGCGACGCCAACGCCCGTACCAGCAGCGGCACCACCGGGAAGAAGCGCAGGGCGGCGTGGCCCGCGCCGGCGTAGCCGTGGCGGGCGATGGACTCGTACCACCCCGCGTCCCACCCCAGCAGGCCCTGGTGGGCGCGCGCCGTGGCGGACGCCGAGGCGTGGGTGCGGTCCACGACCTGGCGGGCGAGCACGAGGGCCGCCACCACCACCACGCGGGCCACCACCCAGGGCAGCACGGCGGCGCGCAACCCCCACCACAGGCCGGGGCGAGCGGACCCGCCCCGGGTCCCCGGGGCGGCGGCGGCAGCGGACGCGGACGGCGCGCCGGCCGAGTCGCCGCCCGGCGGGGACGGGGCGGCCCGGGACACGGCCGGCGACGCCTGGTCTGCCCCCGGGGCCCGCATGCCCGCATGCTAACGACGCCGGTCGCCCCGACCGGGTGAGGCCCCGGCGCGGGCACAGCCGGGCCGCGGGCCCGAGCAGGCCGAACGACGGCGTGTGCCCCGTCGTTCGGCAGTGTGCCGTCTACCATGGCGCCGCGAGTGCCACACAGCGGGCCGCGCGCCCGTTGCGAGGCGAGGGCGAGGCGAGGGCGAGGGGGACCGATGGCTGACTCCGCGGATCGGTACGATCGGCGGGCGTTTCTGGCACGGGGCGCCTCGACGGCAGCCGCCATGGGGCTCGCCGGCGTGGGGGTCCCGGCGCTGCTGTCGGCCTGCGGCACGTCCACGACGACCAGGTCGCACGGGTCGACGCCGGGCGTGGGCACGGGCACGCCCCGGCGCGGCGGGTCGGTGACGGTCGGGCTGAACTCCGAGATCGACGGCTTCCTCCCGGCGAGCAGCCACTTCGACAACTCCGGGATCACCTACGCCAACACGGTGTTCGACAGCCTGACGCGCGTCGGCGCCGACGGAACGGCCAAGCCCTACCTGGCCAAGGCGGTGACGCCCAACGCCGACATGACGGCGTGGACCATCACCTTGCGCCCCGACGTGTCGTTCCACGACGGCTCCGCGTTCACCGCCGACGTCCTGGTGGCCAACATCGAGGCGTTGCGCCACTCCCTGCTGACGTCCCAGGCCCTGGCGCCGGTCTCCGGCGTGACCGCGACGGGCGACCTCGAGGTCACGATCAGCCTGGACGAGCCGCTGGTGGCGTTCCCCCACTACCTCGCCACCCAGATCGGCTACCCCGTCGCCATGGCGCAGCTCACCACCACGAACACCACCCACCCCATCGGGACGGGGCCGTTCATGTACGAGTCGTGGGAGCCCAACGACCACTTCACCGCCGTCCGCAACCCCAACTACTGGCGCCACGGGCTTCCCTACCTCGACGGCATCACGTACAAGCCGATCCCCCAGGACCAGTCGCGCGAGTCCTCGCTGCGGTCGGGCACGGTCGATCTGATGGTGACCCGCGACCCCCACGTCATCCGGGACCTCGGCCACGCCACCGGCTACCAGCAGATCGCCGACCTCAACCAGGCGCACGGCCAGACCGACATGGACTTCATCATCCTCAACTGCGCCGCCGACCCCACCAACGACCTCATGGTCCGCCAGGCCCTCGCCCACGCCATGGACACCGAGCAGATCGTGAAGCTCTTCGGGGCCGGCGTCACCCAGCAGAACACCAGCCTGTTCCCACCGGGCTCCCCGTACCGCCCGGCGCACAACGGCTACCCCGCCTACGACCTGAACAAGGCGAAGCAGCTCGTCGCCCAGGCGGCCCCCAACCACGGCGGGTCGATCACCATCACCCTCGACACCGTCACCGACCCCCGCCTGCTCGAGATCATCCAGGCCATCGCCAACATGTGGAGCCTGGCCGGGGTGCACGTCACCGTGGGCCAGGTCGAGCAGGTGACCTTCATCGACAACCTCGTCACCAGCAAGTTCATGGCATACACCGACGAGCAGTTCTCGGCCTCGGACCCCGACCTCAACTACGTGTGGATGAGCCCCACCACGGCGAACCCGCCGATCTCGCTGAACTTCAGCCGGAACAAGGACCCGCTCCTGGAGGCGGCGCTCCAGCGGGGTCGCACCAGCGCCGACCCCGCGGTGCGGGCCGCCGCCTACCAGACCGTGGACGAGCGGCTCGCCGCCGACCTCCCCTACCTGTGGTTCTCGCGGGCGACGTGGTCGCTCACGGGCACCACCGCCGTCGCCAACTTCAACAACATGACGCTGCCCGACGGCTCGCTCGACCGTGGCTTCGCGTCGGGCGTCTTCACACCCACCTCGACGTGGCGGACGGCCTGAGACTCCCGGGATGATCCGTTACGTCGGCACCCGGCTGCTCCAGTTGGTGGTGATCTGCTTCCTCATCTCGGTCGCCGCCTTCCTCCTCGTCCACCTCCTGCCCGGCGACCCGACGCTCGCCATCCTCGGCCCCAACGACACGCCGTCGGCCCGCGCCACGCTGTTGAAGCAGCTGGGTCTCAACCACAGCCTGGTCGTGCAGTACTGGACGTGGGTGAAGAACATCTTCCACGGCAACCTGGGGGTGTCGTTCCTCACCAAGCAGACGGTGAGCAACGCCCTGAGCGTGGCGGTGCCGATCGACCTGGAGCTCGTCATCGTGTCGCAGGTCATCGCCCTCGTGGTCGCCGTCCCCCTGGCGCTCGTGGCGGCGCTCCGGCCCAACAAGGCCTTCGACCGGGTGGCCACCACCACCACCTTCGGCTTCCTGTCGTTGCCCACCTTCGTGGCCGGCCCGCTGCTCGTCCTGCTGTTCGCCGTGGAGCTCCACGCCGTGCCGGCCACCGGGTTCGTCCGCCTGTCGCAGAGCTTCGGATCCAACCTGAAGTCGGTGATCCTCCCCTCGGTCACCCTCGCCATCGGGTCCATCGCCGTCTACTACCGCCTCCTGCGCGCCGATCTCATCTCCACGCTGCAGGAGGACTTCGTCACCATGGCCCGCGCCAAGGGCCTGTCGACGCCGTACATCATGCTGCGCCACGTGCTGCGCCCGTCGTCGTTCTCGCTGCTGGCCGGGGCGGGCATCAGCATCGGCACCCTGTTCACCGGGGCCTTCGTGGTCGAGGTCCTGTTCCAGCTGCCGGGGATCGGGTACCAGCTGGTGCAGGCGATCTACGCGCGCGACTACCTCGTTGTGCAGGGCATGGCGCTCGTGGCGGCCGTGGCGTTCGTGGTCGTGAACTTCGGCGTCGACTTCCTCCTCACCCTCCTCGACCCGCGGGTGCGGCGTGGCTGACGGACACCTGCGCGTGTCCACGGCCCCCGGTGAGATGGTGGCCGCCGACGCCGGGACCGAGAGCGTCCTCGCCATCGAGGCGATCCCCGGGGCGACCGGCGCGGCCCCGTCCAGGCGCACGGGGTTGGGCGCGCTGTTCTGGGTGTGCGCAGGCTGGGTGGCGCTCATGGCCCTGCTGGCCATCCTCGCCGGCGTGCTCCCGCTCAAGGCGCCGAACTTCCAGGACTACTCGGCGGTCAACGTGGGGCCGAGCGTCCACCACCTGCTGGGCACCGACGACCTCGGGCGGGACCTGCTGGCCCGCATCATCTACGGGTCGCGCGTGTCGCTCGTCATCGGGTTCGCCCCCGTGGCCATCGGCCTCGCCGTGGGCGGGTCGCTGGGCCTGCTCGCCGGCTACCGCGGCGGGGTCGCCGACAGCCTGCTCAACGCCCTGTCGTTCGTGATCCTGGCGTTCCCGGCCCTGCTGGCCATCATGGTGATCGAGCGCTTCTGGCAGCCCATCTCGCTGTTGAAGCTGATCGTGCTCTTCGCCATCGTGGCCGCCCCCCAGCTGTTCCGCGTCATGCGGGCCACCACCCTGTCCTACGCGGGCCGCGAGTTCGTGGTGGCGGCGCGCGCCACCGGCGCCACCACGCGGCGCATCCTGCTGCGCGAGCTGCTGCCCAACACGCTGCCGGCGGCGGCCTCGTTCGCGCTCATCGGCGTGGCCATCGCCATCGTGCTCGAAGGGGCCCTCGCCTTCCTGGGACTGTCGGTGTCGCTCCCGACGTCCTCGCTCGGCAACATCATCAACGCCGGGGTGAACAACGACAACCTGACGCTCAACCCGTACATCGCGCTGTGGCCGTCGCTCTACATCTTCCTGCTGCTGACCGCCCTGAACCTCATGGCCGACCGGCTGCGCTCGTACTTCGACATCCGCGAGGTGAAGCTGTGATGTCGCTGCGCCGCCGGCCGCAGCTGAGCTTCCCCGACGTCGCCTCGCTCGAGGGACCCCTGCTCGAGGTCGAGGACCTCCACACCTCGTTCCGCACGGCACGCGGCGTGGTGCGCGCCGTCGACGGGGTGTCGTTCACGCTGGCGCGCGGGCGCACCCTGGGCGTGGTGGGCGAGTCGGGCTCGGGCAAGACCGTGCTCGGCCGCTCGATCATGGGCCTGCTGCCGGGGGCCAACGTCGAGCGCTCGGGGACGGTGCGCTTCTCGGGCCACGACCTCACGGCCATGAGCCTCGCCGAGCTCCGCGAGGTGTGGGGCATGCAGGTGGCCATGGTCTTCCAGGACCCCATGACGGCGCTCAACCCCGTCGTGCGCGTGGGGCGCCAGATCACCGAGTCGCTGCGCCTGCGGGCCGGGCTCGACCGCAAGGGCGCCCAGGAGACGGCGGTGGCGCTCATGCAGTCGGTGGGCATCCCCGACCCGGTCCGGCGCCTGCGCAGCTACCCCCACGAGCTGTCGGGCGGCATGCGCCAGCGCGTGATGATCGCCATCTCCCTGGCGTGCGGCCCCAAGCTGCTCCTCGCCGACGAGCCGACCACCGGCCTCGACGTCACCGTGCAGGCCCAGATCCTCGACCTGCTGGCCACGCAGCAGCGCGAACGGCACATGGGCATGATCCTCGTCACCCACGACCTCGGCGTGGTCGCCAACCGCACCGACGACATCGCCGTGATGTACGCCGGGCGCATCGTGGAGCGGGCGCCCACGGTGGAGCTCTTCGCCCACACCCGCATGCCCTACACCGAGGCGCTCATGCGCTCGATCCCCCGCATCGCCGACCCCTCGCACACACGCCTGCGGGCCATCCCGGGACGGCCCCCGGACCTGGCGGCCGAGGCGCAGGGGTGCCGCTTCGCCCCTCGCTGCCCCTACGTCCAGGACCGGTGCCGGGCGGAGGAGCCCCCCCTGCGCACCGCCGGCCAGGACCACGTCTTCCGGTGCTGGTACCCGGTGGGGTCCCCCGAGGGGGCCGACGCCCTCGCCCGCAACGTGACCGCCATGGTGCCCGCCGCCCTGGCCTTCACCGGGACCCGCGTGCGCGACGTGGCGGTGGCCCCCGACGGGGCCCGGGCGCCGGCATGACGGGGCAGGGCGTGACGGGGCAGGGCATGACGGGGCAGGGCGTGACGGGGCGGGCCGTGAGCGGGACGGACCGCTGATGGCCGGGAGCGGCACCGCCCACATGCGCGGCGGCGACGTCCTGCTGCGCGCCGAGCACCTGGTGGTCGAGTTCGGGTCGGGGGGGCACCGCGTCCAGGCCGTCTCCGACGTCAGCTTCGACGTCGCGCCGGGCGAGACCCTCGGCCTCGTGGGCGAGTCCGGGTGCGGCAAGTCCACCACCGGGCGCGCCGTGGCCCTCGTGCACACGCCCGACTCCGGCACCGTGACCTTCGACGGCACCGATCTCACGGCGCTGTCGGCACGCGAGCTGCGCCGAGCCCGCACCAAGGTCCAGATGGTGTTCCAGGACCCCATCTCGTCGCTCAACCCGCGTCGGCGGGTCCTCGACGCCGTCATCGACCCCTTGTCGGTGTGGGGGATCGGCACCAAGGAGGAGCGCCGGGCGAAGGCGCGCGCCACGCTCGACGCCGTGGGGATCGACCCCGACAGCGCCGGGGGTCGGCGGCCCATCGAGATGTCGGGCGGCCAGTGCCAGCGCGTCAGCATCGCGCGGTCGCTCATGCTCGACCCCACCGTCCTCATCTGCGACGAGCCGGTCTCCGCGCTCGACGTGTCGGTGCAGGCGCAGATACTCAACCTGCTCCACGACCTGAAGCGTGACCGCGGGCTCACCATGGTCTTCATCGCCCACGACCTCGCCGTCGTCAAGAACGTCAGTGACCGGGTGGCGGTGATGTACCTCGGCAAGCTGTGCGAGGTGGCGCCGCCCGACACCCTCTACCACCGGCCCCAGCACCCCTACACCGAAGCGCTGCTGACGTCGATCCCCGAGCCCGACCCCGCCTCCGCCAGGAACGGGGCGGCGCCCTTGTCGGGCGACCTGCCGTCGCCGATCAACCCGCCCTCGGGGTGCCGGTTCCGCACCCGCTGCCCGTACGCGCAGCAGACGTGCGCCGACGAGGAGCCCCAGATGCGCGCCATGGGGCCCGACCACTTCGTCGCCTGCCACTTCCCTCTCGGGTCGCAGGGCCCGGGTCAGGCCGCCGATGGGCCCCCGTCGCAGATCGCGGCCACGCCGAGCGCTCCCCCGCCCCCGCCCCCGCCCCCGCCGAGCCCGGCCGTGGCACCACCATGGCAGCAGCCGCCGGCACCCCAGTCGGCGGTGCCGCCGTCCCCGCCCGACGAGCCGAGCGAGCGGCCCCCGCTCTGGCTCAACCCGTAGTCCCGCCGGTCCCGGTCCCGACGCGGGCCGCCGCGGGAACAGCCGGCGACGGAACCGTCAACGTCGAAACCGCCGGTGTCGCGCCTGCCGACGACGAAACCGACGGCGTCGCGCCGATCAGGCCGGGGCGTCGCCTCCGGCATCGCCGACGGCAGGCTCGGCCGGCGCCGCGGGTGCCTCGGCCGCGGGTGCCTCGGCCGCGGGTGCCGCCGGTGCCGCGGCTTCGGCTGCGGGTGCCTCGCCTGCGGGTGCCGCCACCGGCCCGTCCGGAGCCCCCGCAGGGGCGACGCCGGCCGGGGCCTCCACGCCCTCGGGCGGGGTTCCGTGCTCGGCCACGTACTCCGCCCAGGCCGCCTGGGCCTCGGTCTCGGGCGTGAACTCCGTCCCGCCGTAGTCGAAGCCGATGTAGTTGCCCTGCTCGTCGTAGGCGTGCTCGCCGAAGGCCTCGCGGTACTCCTCGGAGACCTCGCCGCCCTCGGCCGCCTGCTTGATCGACAGGCTGATGCGCCGGCGCTGCAGGTCGATGTCGATGATCTTGACCCACAGCTCCTCGCCCGGGGTCACCACCTGCTCGGGGAGGTCGACGTGGTGCCCGGCCATCTCCGAGATGTGCACGAGGCCCTCGATGCCGTCGCCCACCTGCACGAAGGAGCCGAAGGGCACGAGCTTGGTGATCCGGCCGTAGACGAGCTCTCCCACCTGGTGGGTGTTGGCGAAGTCCTGCCACGGGTCGGTCTGCGTCGCCTTCAGCGAGAGGCTGATGCGCTCCTTGTCGAGGTCGACGTCGAGCACCTCGACCTCGACCTCGTCGCCCACCGAGACGACCGACGACGGGTGGTCGACGTGCTTCCAGGACAGCTCCGACACGTGGATCAGACCGTCCATGCCCCCGAGGTCGACGAAGGCGCCGAAGTTCACGACGGACGACACGGTGCCGCGCCGGCGCTCGCCCGGCTTCAGGTTCACGAGGAACTCGCCGCGCTGCTCCTTCTGGGTCTCCTCGAGCCACGCCCGGCGCGACAGCACGACGTTGTTGCGGTTCCGGTCGAGCTCGATGATCTTGGCCTCGATGGCCCGGCCCACGTAGGGCTGGAGCTCGCGGACGCGCCGCAGCTCGACGAGCGACGCCGGCAGGAAGCCGCGCAGGCCGATGTCGACGATCAGGCCGCCCTTGACCACTTCGATGACCGGGCCCTTCACGACGCCGTCGGACTCCTTGATCTTTTCGATGGTGCCCCACGCCCGCTCGTACTGGGCGCGCTTCTTGGACAGGACGAGGCGTCCCTCCTTGTCCTCCTTCTGGAGGACAAGGGCCTCGATGTGGTCACCGAGGCTGACGATCTCCGAGGGGTCGATGTCGTTACGGATGGAGAGCTCGCGCGACGGGATGACGCCCTCGGACTTGAAGCCGATGTCGAGCAGGACCTCGTCCCTGTCGATCTTCACGACCTTGCCCTCGACGATGTCGCCGTCGTCGAAGTCGACGATGGTGGCGTCGATGGCCTCTTCGAGCGAAGCGCCGCCCAGGTCGTCCTCCACGATCGCCCGGGGGACGTAGGCCCCGGTCTCGTCGAAGGACCCCATGGGGGTGCCGGAGAGCAGTGCGGTGGCGCCGGGTACCTCACCGGCCGCCGCGGCGGGTGTCACCGCCGGGTCAACTGTGCCGGTGGAACCGGCAGCGTCGTCGGGCATGAACTTCGGAACTCGCTTTCGGGAAAAGGGCACCGCACGCCTCGAGAGGGCGTGCGGGTGGCCACCGGCGGCGACCGGTCGACAAGCCTAGCAACAACCGTCCTGAGCTGCGCCGGTGGCGCATCGGGGCACGTCCGCGATCAGGCCTTGGCGTCCGCCCACGACGCGCCCCACGATGCCGACACCTCGAGCGGCACGGCCAGCTCGGCGGCGTCGGCGACACCGGCCATGACCGTGGGCACCAGGTCCCCGGTGACCGCTTCCTCGTCGGCGGGCACCTCCACCAGCACCTCGTCGTGCACCTGCAGGACGACGCGTGCCGCCAGCCGCTTCTCCTCGAAGGCGACGTCGAGGCGCACCAGGGCCACCTTGAACAGGTCGGCGGCGAGCCCCTGGATGCCGGCGTTCATGGCCTGGCGCTCGGCCGCCATGCGCAGGTTGCGGTTCGGCGAGTGCAGGTCCGGCAGCGGCCGGCGCCGGCCGAAGAGCGTCTCGGTGTACCCGCGCGAGCGCGCCTCGGCCACGGTCGTGTCCATGTAGGCCCGCACGGCGGGGAAGGCCTCGAAGTAGGCGTCCAGGATGACCTGGGCCTCGGACGGCTCGATCGACAGGCGCTGGGCCAGCCCGTAGGCCTCCATGCCATAGGCCAGCCCGTAGGAGACCATCTTGGCCCGGTTGCGCTGGGCCGTGGTCACGTCCTCGGGCATCACGCCGAAGACGCGCGCCGCCGTGGTGCGGTGGATGTCCTGCCCCGTGGCGAACGCGGTCACCAGCCCCGGGTCGTGCGACAGGTGGGCGATGACGCGCAGCTCGATCTGGTCGTAGTCGGCGACGAGCAGCCGGCAGCCGTCGGCGGGGATGAACGCCTTGCGCAGACGCCGCCCCTCCTCGGTGCGGACGGGGATGTTGTGGAGGTTCGGCCGGTCCGACGACAGCCGGCCGGTGCGGGCCACCGTCTGGTGGAACGTGGCGTGGATGCGGCCGTCGTCGCCCACCTCGGCGAGCAGGCTCTCGCCGTAGGTGGAACGGAGCTTCTCCACCTCCCGGTACCGCAGCAGCGTGTCGACGACGGGATGCTGGCCCCGCAGCTTCTCGAGGGTGATGGCGTCGGTCGAGAAGCCCGTCTTCGTCTTGCGCCCCGGCGTGAGGCCCAGACGGTCGTAGAGCACGGCGCGCAGCTGCGGCGTGGAGTTCACGTTGAACGTCTCCCCCGCCAGCTCGTGGATCTGCGCCTCGAGCCGGGCGCACTCGGCGACCAGCCCGTCGGCGATGCGGCGCAGCTCCTCGGCGTCGACGCGGATCCCCGCCACCTCCATGCGGGCGAGCACGCGCACGAGCGGGCGTTCGACCTCGTCGTGCAGGCGCACGAGCCCGGCGCGGGCCAGGGCGGCGCGCATGGGGGCGAGCAGGAGGCCGAGCGCGGTGGCGTGGCGCCCCGCGGCGGTGGACAGCTCCTCCTCGACGGCGCCGTCGAGTGCCAGGCGCCCGGCCGACTCGGCCGCCACGCCGGCGTCGAGGGCGATGCCCAGCTGCACGTCCACCACGTCCTCGAGCCGGTAGCGGCCCGAGGACGGGTCGAGGAGGTAGGCCGCCACCGCCGTGTCGAGCTCCAGGCCGGTGAGGTCGACGCCCTGCGGGAGCAGCGTGCGCATGAGCTCCTTCGACCCGTGGGCCACCACGGGGGCGCCGCCCACCCCGACAAGGGCACCGAGGGCGCCACGCACGGCGTCGTCGTCGAGCAGGGCGCCGTCGAGCCACAGGGGCCGGGCAGCAGCGGGCGCGTCCCCGGAGCCCTCGTCCCCGGAGCCCACGTCCCCGGAGCCCACGTCCCCGGAGCCCTCGTCCCCGGGCGCGCTGTCCAGGGCCATGCCCACGAGGGGGGAACGGCCGGCCTGCCCCGACCACACCGGGGCCAGGGCCACGGGACGGCGCGCCCCGGCCAACGCCGAGAGGGCCGCCACCGCCGCCGGCACGTCCGGCAGCACCTCGGCCACCACCGAGGTCAGGTCGACGCCCGGCGGGGCGGGCACGCCGGGGGCCCGGGGCAACGCCTCATCGCCGTCGCCGCCCATCAGGGGGGCGAGGCGCTGCCACAGCGACTTCAGCTCGAGGTCGCCGAACACCCGCTTGACCTCGTCGGCGTCCCACCGCCCCAGGGCGAAGTCGTCGATCCCCACGTCGAGCGGCACGTCCCGGACGAGCGGGATCACCTGGGCGTTGCGCCGCACCTGCTCCTCGTGCTCGGCGAGGTTCTGGCGCAGCTTGGGCGTCTGCTCGGCCAGATGGGCGTAGATGCCGTCGAGGTCGCCGTACGCCGTGACGAGCTTGGCCGCCGTCTTCTCACCCACGCCGGGCACCCCGGGGAGGTTGTCGGACGGGTCGCCGCGCAGCGACGCCAGCGTGGGGTACGAGCGCGGCGGCACGCCGGTGCGCTCGACGATGCCCGCCTCGTCGTAGACGACGGTGTCGGAGATCCCCCGGCGGGTGTACATCACCGTGACGTGCGGGTCCTCCACCAGCTGGAAGGTGTCGCGGTCGCCGCTCACCACGACGACGGCGCGCCCGGCGTCGCGCGCCTGGGTGGCCAGCGTCGCCAGGACGTCGTCGGCCTCGAAGCCGGCCTTCTCCACCATGACGATGCCCATGGCCCCCAGGACCTGGCGCACGAGGCCGAACTGCGGGACGAGGAGGTCGGGGGTCTCGGGCCGGTTGCCCTTGTACTCGTCCACGATCTCGTCGCGGAAGGTGGCCTCGGGGCGGTCGAAGGCCACCGCGATCCCGCCGGGCTGGTTGTCGCGCAACAGCATGACCAGCATCGACGTGAAGCCGTGCACGGCGTTGGTCACCTGGCCCGCCTTGGTGGCGAGGTCGATGGGCAGGGCGAAGAACGCCCGGAAGACCAGGGAATTGCCGTCGAGCAGGTACAGCGCGCCCCGGTCACCCATGCCCGGCATCCTAGGTGTCGGCTGCTCGCCGTCACCCGCCCCCGGTCAGGGCGCGACAGGCCCGGGCCGGTGGTCCGGGGTCAGGGCGACAGGGCCCCGTCGATGACTTCCTGGGCCACCTGCTGCATCCGGACACGGCGGTCCATGGCGTTGCGCTGGATGAAGGAGAAGGCCTCGGCCTCGGCCAGCCCGTTGCGGTCCATGAGCACGCCCTTGGCCCGGTCCACCATCCGGCGGGTCTCGAGCTTCTCCTCCAGGGTGGCCACCTCCTGGGAGAGGCGGGCGTGCTCGTCCTCGATCGCCCGGTACTCCTCGAAGCGCGCCATGGCCACCTCGATGGCCGGCACGAGCTCGCCGCGCTGGAACGGCTTCACCAGATAGGCGGCCACGCCCGCGTCACGCGCCTCCTCGATGAGGTTGCGCTGGCTGAAGGCGGTGAGGATGAGCACGGCCACGCGATGGTTGGCCGAGATGCGCCGGGCCGCCTCGATGCCGTCGATGCCAGGCATCTTGATGTCGAGGATGGCGAGGTCGGGCTCGTGCTCGGCCACGAGGTCCACGGCCTCGTCGCCGCGACCGGACTCCCCCACGACCTCGTAGCCCTCGGCCTCGAGGATCTCCTTCAGGTCCAGACGGATGATGGCCTCGTCCTCGGCGATGACGACGCGCTTGCCCATGCGGCGGTTTCTCTCCTTGCCCGGGGGTCCGGCTATCGGGGCTCGACGGCCAGCTGGCCGAGGAGCTCGTCCTGGCGACGTTCCAGCTCGCCGATGGTGGTCGCCAGCGCGGCGCGCGCCCGTTGGGCCGCGTCGGCGGTGCGCTGGGCGTCCGTGTAGTCGTGCCCCGCCAGGGGCGTCTCGGACACGAGCGAGCGGATCCTGGCGTCGTCGGCCGCGTCGTTCAGCACCATCAGCTGCTCGTCGAGCACGGCCAGCTCCTCGCGCACCCGCACCAGCCGACCGTGGACGTCACGCAACGATCGTTCGACGAGGGACCTGCGCATGCGGGCGAATTCTACGCACATCCCACCCGGGGCCCTCGGCGCGCCGTGCCGAACACCCGTTCGGGGGCGGCGGCCGCCGGTGCCCGAGGCGGGATTCGAACCCGCACGTCCTTGCGGACAATGGCTTTTGAGGCCATCAGGTCTGCCTATTCCCTCACTCGGGCGCGTGCCGAATGGTAGTGGGAGGGGCGCACCCGGACGTGGCGCTGATGACCTGCCGGTAACGTGACCGGCGCCTCCCGGACGTGTCACCCTGGGGCACGCCCCCGATCGAGACGTGTCACCCTGGGGCACGCCCCCGATCGATCGGTACGGGAGAAGAGGAGTCCGAGTGCTGGCGTTCACCTTCCCGGGTCAGGGCTCGCAGCGACCCGGCATGGGTCGCGCCTGGCTCGAGCACCCGTCGTGGGAGGTCGTCGACGAGGCGTCGGCGGTCGCCGGCAAGGACGTCGCCCGCCTCCTCCTCGAGGCCGACCAGGAGGAGCTCACGCTCACGGCGAACGCCCAGCTCGCCACGTTCGTGCTGAGCCTGGTGGTCCTCGACGCCATCGAGCGCGTCGGCATCGAGCCCACCCTGTGCGCCGGGCACAGCCTCGGCGAGTACACCGCCCTCGCCGCCAGCGGTGCGCTCGGCTTCGACGAGGGCGTGCGTCTGGTCGTCGAGCGCGGCGCGGCCATGCACCACGCCGCCCAGGAGCGGCCGGGGACCATGGCGGCCGTGATGGGCGCCGACGACGATGCCGCCGAGGCCGCCTGCCAGCGCGCCGAGGGCGAGGTGTGGGTGGCCAACTACAACGCGCCGGGCCAGGTCGTCATCGCCGGCACGGCCGAGGCGGTGACGGTCGCCGGGTCCATCGCCAAGGAGCTCGGCGCCCGCAAGGTCATCCCCTTCCCGGTGGCGGGCGCCTTCCACACCACGCTCATGAGCCCGGCCCGCGCGTGGCTGCGCAAGGCGCTGTCGGGCACGCCGTTCTCCGACCCCGAGATCCCGGTGGTGGCCAACGTCGACGCCCGCGCGCACAGCGCCGCCGACGAGTGGCCGGGGCTTCTCTCCGCCCAGTTGTGCAGCCCGGTGCGGTGGCGCCAGAGCCTGGAGACCCTCGCCGGCCTGGGCGCCACCCGCTTCGTCGAGGTGGGTCCCGGCGGCGTGCTCACCGGCCTGGCCCGGCGCACCCTCCCCGGTGCCGCCGCCAGCGCGGTGGCCACCCCCGACGACCTCGACACCCTGGTGAACGCCATCGCCGGCAGTGAGACGTGGCAGGCCTACGCCGCCGCCCACCAGGGCGAGCACCTCTACACCTCCGAACGCGTCGTCATCTCCCCGGCCGCCGGGATCTTCGAGCCCGTGGCGGGGCTGGGCGCACCGGGCCCCGCCGGCCTCGGTGCGGCGGGCACCGCCCAGCCCGGCCACGAGGGAGTCCCGGTCGCCGTCGGGGACCTGCTCGGCACGGTGGGCGCCGCCGAGGTCCGCACGCCGTTCGCCGGCATCGTCGTCGGCTTCCTGGCCCACCCGGGCGAGCGCGTCTCGGGAGGCGAGCCCATCGCGTGGCTGCGCGTCCCGACGGAGGGCGCGTGACGACCGCTGGGGGCGCCGTCATCACCGGATGGGGCACCGCGCTGCCCGACACCGTGGTGACCAACGCAGAGCTCGAATCCCGCCTCGACACCTCCGCCGAGTGGATCGTCGAGCGCTCGGGGATCTGCGAGCGGCGCGTGGGCGGGACGGTGTCGTCGCTCGCCGCCGACGCCGGGCGGCGGGCCCTGGCGCGCGCCGAGGTGTCGCCGGCCGACGTCGGCCTGCTGGTGCTGGCCACCTCCACCCCCGACATGGCGGTGCCGGCCACCTCCGCCACGGTGCACCACGCCCTCGGCCTGTCGGGCGGGGCCTTCGACGTCAACGCGGCGTGCGCTGGATTCGTCTACGCGCTGGTCGCCGCCCACGGCGCCCTGCGGGCCACCGGCGCCGCCCACGCGCTCGTCATCGGCGCCGACTGCCTGTCGCGGATCACCGATCCCACCGACCGTGCCACCGCCGTCCTCTTCGCCGACGGCGCCGGTGCCGTGGTGCTCGAAGCCCGCGACGACGACGGCCTGCTGTCGGTGGACCTCGGCATCGACGGCAGCGGGTACGACCTGCTGACGTGCCCGCACGGCGGCACCATCGCCATGGAGGGCAAAGAGGTGTTCCGGCGGGCCGTGCGCGTGACGGTCGACTCGGCATCGGCGGCACTGGCGGGCGCCGGGATCGCCGCCGACGAGGTGGCGTTGTTCGTCCCCCACCAGGCCAACCTGCGCATCATCGAGGCGACCGTGGCGCGCCTGGGCATCCCCATGGACCGCGTGGCCGTGGTCCTCGACCGCACGGGGAACACGTCGAGCGCCTCGGTGCCCCTGGCCCTCGCCGACGCCGCCGACGCCGGCCGGCTCCGGCCCGGCGACAACGTCCTGCTGTCGGGGTTCGGCGCCGGCATGGCCTGGGCCAGCATGGTGCTGCGGTGGGTCGTCGACACCGGTACCGGCTCCACGGGGCCGACCGGAGGTGGCCGGTGAGCGGCGGCGCCGGGGGGACCGGCGCGGGGCGGGTGGTGCTCGTGACCGGCGGGTCGCGCGGCATCGGCCTCGCCTGCGCCCGGCGCTTCCAGTCCCTCGGGGACCGGGTCGCCGTCACCTACCGCACGGCGCCGCCCGCCGGGCTCGCCGGGACCGGGCCCGACGACGTCGACCTGCTGCCCGTCGAATGCGACGTGCGCGCCCCCGAGCAGGTGGACGCGGCGTTCACCGCCGTGGAGAAGGCCTTCGGCCCCGTCGAGGTCCTCGTGGCCAACGCCGGGGTGACCAAGGACACCCTCCTGCTGCGCATGGGCGAGGAGGCGTGGCACGAGGTGCTCGACACCAACCTGTCGGGCGTCTACCGCGTGGTGCGCCGGGGCCTCGGGCCCATGGTGCGGGCCCACCGGGGGCGCATCGTCCTGGTGTCGTCGGTGGTGGCCTTCCTCGGCTCACCCGGCCAGGTGAACTACGGGGCCGCCAAGGCCGGCCTGGTCGGCCTGGCCCGCTCGCTGGCGCGCGAGGTCGGCAGCCGGGGGATCACCGTGAACGTTGTCGCGCCCGGCGTGGTCGACACGGATATGATCGCCGGCCTGGGAGAACAGCGCGTGGATCAGCTCCAGGCGATGGTGCCGTTGGGCCGCAGGGCGGAGCCCGCGGAGGTGGCGGGGGCGGTGGCGTTCCTCGCCTCGGCCGACGCCGCCTACATCACCGGTGCCGTGCTCCCGGTCGACGGTGGCCTCGGCATGGGGATGTGAGGTGCGAGCAGGCACCGGAGCAGGCCCACCCCCGGTGAACGAGGGCCGGCGGTGACACGACCGCCGGCCACACGGGCGGCGGTGAAACCGGTGGAACAAGCCGGTGGAACAAGCCGGTGGAACAAGCCGGTGGAACAAGCCGGTGGAACAAGCCGGTGGAACAAGCCGGTGGAACAAGCCGGTGGAACAAGCCGGTGGAACAAGCCGGTGGAACAAGCCGGTGCGCCGGGCGACCGGAGCGCACCACGACCAAGGAGGATGCGGTGAGCGACGAGGCCACCTTCGACAAATTCAAGGCGTGCGCGATCGACGTCCTGCAGGTGCCCGCGGACAAGGTGGTCCCCGAGGCGCGCTTCGGTGACGACCTCGACGCCGACAGCCTCGACCTGGTCGAGCTCGTCATGGCCCTCGAGGAGGCCTTCAACGTGACCGTCGACGAGTCCGAGCTCGAAGGCATCGAGACCGTCGGCCAGGCCTACGACCTGATCTCGGCCAAGCTCTGATGCTCCTCGGGGTGGGGCCCGGCGGTCCCCTGCAGGGACGGCGTGTCGCCATCACCGGCATGGGCGTCCTGGCCTGCTGCGGCATCGGCCTCGACGCGTTCTGGCAGGGCCTGCAGCGTCCCGCGCCCGAGGGCGAGCGGCGCGTGCCCGACTTCGACCCCACGGCCTGGTTCGGCCCCAAGGAGGTCCGGCGCGTCGACCGCTTCGCCCAGTTCTCGGTGGCCGTGGCCGACATGGCGATCGCCGACGCCGGGGAGATCGACGCCGACCCCGACCGCTCGGGTGTGATCTTCGGCACCGGGGTGGGCGGCCTGGAGACCCTCCAGGAGCAGATCGGGGTGTTCCTCGACAAGGGCGCCCGCCGGGTGTCCCCGTTCCTGATCCCCATGATGATGGCCAACGCCGGCGCCGCCAACATCTCCATGCGAGTGGGGTGGCACGGCCCGTGCGAGACCATCACCACGGCGTGCGCGGCCGGCACCCACGCCGTGGCCGCCGCCGCCCGCCTGGTGGCGAGCGGCCGGTGCGACGTCGTCGTCGGCGGCGGGGCCGAGGCCGCCATGGTCGGCGTCGGGCTGGCCGCCTTCGCCAACATGACCGCGCTGTCGAGCGAGGGGAAGTCCCGGCCCTTCGACGTGCGCCGCGACGGCTTCATCTGCGCGGAGGGCGGCGGCGCGCTCGTGCTCGAGGACCTGGAGCACGCCCGCCGGCGCGGGGCGCGCATCTACGGCGAGCTCCTCGGCGCGGGGTCGACCGCCGACGCCCACCACATCACCGCGCCGGCCCCCGGGGGCAACGGCGCGGCGGCCTGCATGGAGCTGGCCCTGGCCGACGCCCAGCTCGCTCCGGCGGCGATCGGCCACATCAATGCCCACGGCACCTCGACGCCGCTCAACGACCTGGCCGAGGCCCAGGCCATCGAGAAGGTGTTCGGGGCCCCCGCACCTCCGGTCACGTCGGTGAAGGGCGTCACCGGGCACGCCCTCGGGGGTGCGGGCGCCATCGAGGCGGTGGCCACGACCCTGTCCATCCACCACCGCCTGATCCCGCCCACCGCCGGGCACGAGCAGACCGACCCGGAGATCCACCTCGACGTGGTGCACGGCTCGGCCCGCCCGTGGGAGCCCGCCCCCTCGCTGTCGAACTCGTTCGGGTTCGGCGGCCACAACGGCTGCCTCGTCATCGGGCCTCCCCCCGCCTGAGCGCCCGCCGGCGGGGCCCGGAACGGGGGCCCCGCCGGGCACGGTACGGTCGGCACGATGACACCCACCGCCGGCGGGCCGCCCCCGGGCCCCGCGCCGGCCGACCTCGCCGTCGGGGCGTTCTCCGCGCACCCACCGTGGCTCGTCGACCCGGACCACCTGGTGTGGCGCACCGGCATCGCGGCGCTGCGCGCCCGCACCCGGGCGGAGGCGCCGCGCCTCACGCGCCGGCGCCGGCTCCCCCCCGGTGTGCGCGTCGTGCGGGTGGGGGCGTTGCTCGGGACGGCGGTGGCGGGCTGGTACCTGCGCGACCGACGCCAGGGTCGGCATGCCTCGCGTGCCGGGCTGTCGCGGCGGCTGCGGCGCGCCTTCGAGCGGCTGGGCCCGACCTACATCAAGCTCGGGCAGATCCTGTCGTCGGGCGAGGGACTGTTCCCCGAGGAGCTCGTGGCGGAGTTCCGCCTGTGCCGCGACCAGGTCCCGGCGGAGTCCTTCGCCGACGTGCGCCGCATCGTCGAGGCGGAACTGGGCATGCCCCTCGAACAGCGCTTCAGCAGCTTCGAGCGCCGGCCCATCGCGGCGGCGTCGGTGGCGCAGGTCCACGCCGCGACCCTCGACACCGGCGAGGCGGTGGTGGTCAAGGTGCAGCGGCCCGACGTGGCCCGCCTGGTGCGCCACGACCTGGCCGCCATGAGCTGGATCGCCCCGCTGTTGGTGGGGCGGATCCCCGTCGCCGCCCTCGCCAACCCTCCGGCGCTCGTCGAGCTCTTCGCCGAGACGATCGTGGAGGAGCTCGACTTCCGCCTCGAGGCCGAGAACATGCTCGACGTCGCCCGCGTGCTCGCCGACACCGGCCAGCAGGCCATCGTGGTGCCGCGCCCGCACCCGTCGCTCGTCACCCGGCGCGTCCTCGTGATGGAGCGCCTGGAGGGCTTCGCCTGGGGGGACGCCGAGGCCATGCGCGCCGCCGGCATCGACACCGAGGCCGTCCTGCACGCTGCGCTCATCGCCTTCCTCGAGGGTGCGGTGCTCTACGGCGTGTTCCACGGCGACCTGCACGGGGGAAACCTCCTCGTGCAGCCCGACGGGCGCGTGGCGCTGCTCGACTTCGGGATCACCGGGCGGTTCGACGAGGCCAGGCGCCTGGCGTTCCTCCGCCTCGTGGTGGCGGCGTCCGCCAACGACGTCCCCGGCCAGATCGCGGCGATGCGCGACCTCGGCGCGCTCCCCGTCGACGTCGACATCGACGCCGTGATCCGCGACCTCGGGCTCGACCGTCCGCCGATCGACCCCACCACGCTCACCGCCGAGGAGCTCACCGCCGAGATCCGCGACATCACCAAGGGCCTGCTCGGCTACGGGGCGCGCATGCCCAAGGAGCTCATGCTCTACGTGAAGGACATGCTCTTCCTCGACGGCGCCCTGGCGGTGATGGCCCCCAACGTGGACGTCATCGGGGAGATCGTCAAGGTCGTGCTGTACTTCCACGAGCGCCACGGGGAGCGCATCGCCCTCGAGATGGGCGTCGAGCCGGGCACCATTCCGGGCGTCGACGTCGCCGGCATCCGCGCCTCGCTGGGCGTGTCGGAGGAAGTCGACACGCTCACGTACCGCGAGCTGCAGGAGCGCCGCGAGCTCATCCGCCGTCGCCTCGAGCAGCACCAGCGCGGCGGGCGCCGCCGCCGGCGCCGCCGTTCCCCGGGCACGTCGGGCGCAAGCCCCTCACCGACGGGCCCCGCACCGGCGGGGCCCGCGAGGAGACCGGGCGAGGAGACCGACGAGGCCTAGACGGGCGGGGCCTGGGCCGACGTCGAGGACGACGGACCGCCCGCCGCGCCCCGCGGCCCCATCGGCCGCCAGGTGCCGGCGTTGGCCTGCAGGGTCGTCTCGTCGACGACCTGCTTGGCGGTCGAGGTGCTGCCCGACACGATCGCCTCCACCCGCACGGTGTCGCCCTGCTTGACGCTGCCGATGCCCATCTCGCCACCGTTGACACTGGTGCCGGCGTCGACGGTGAAGGTGCCCGAGGTGCCGTCCGCGCTCTTGACCGTCAGGGTCCAGGTGCTCCCCGCCGTGTCGGTGACGCCGGACACCGTGCCGGTGCGCTCGGTGACGGTCTCGTAGCCGTTGGGGCCGTTCACGGTGAACTCACCGTGGACGACCGGACCGCCGATCCCCCCGCCGAAGGGTCCCCCGCCCATGTGCCCCATGCGTCCCCGCGGGCCGAAGGGGGCGTTCGGCGCGGCCGCCGGTGGCGTCGTGATCGACGACGAGCCCGACGGCGCGGAGGTCGACGAGGACCCCGGGTCCGTGGCGGTGGTGGACGTGGACGTGGACGTGGACGTGGACGTGTCGCTCGAGCTCGTGGCGGCATTGGCGAGCGCCCCCGCCCCCACCGCCACGCCGGCGGCGGCCCCGATGCCCACGGCCGCCTTCAGCAGGCGACGCCGGGACGGTGGCGTGGGCGGCGGCCCCCCGGTCGGTGCGGCCCCCATGGGCGGCGTGCCCCACGGCGCCCCCGGCGGGTTCACCGGCATGTCGTGCATCGTCTGCCTCCTCCTCCGGCGCCGGTAGGCCGGCGCCGACCTGAGGATCACGGTACGCACCGTTCCTGTGGCGAAACTGTGCAGTGGCGAATTCATTTCGTCCCGACGTCCCTCCCGGGGCGGCGCCGGTGCGACGCCTCCGGAGCGAGGGGCGCGCGGTCAGGAGGTGGCGTCGATACCGGCGCGCAGCTCCGACACGAACGCGGCCGCGCCGTCGGGACCGGCCCCGTCGAGCAGCCGGCGCACGAGGGCCGAGCCGACCACCACGCCGTCGGCCTCGGTGCACGCCTCGGCCGCCTGCGCGGCGTTCGACACGCCGATGCCGATGCACACGGGGCGCTCGGTCAGCCGCCGGACGGTGGCGGCCACGTGGCGCGCCGAGGACGCCAGCTCCGAACGCTCGCCGGTCACCCCCATGACCCCGACGCCGTAGACGAAGCCCCGCGACCGTTCACAGATGGCCCGGGCCCGGGCCTCGGGCGTGGACGGCGCCACCAGCAGGACGGTGGCCACCCCGGCGGCGTCAGCCTCCTCGCACCATTCGCCGGACTCCTCGAGGGGGAGGTCGGGGATGATGGCCCCGGCGATGCCGGCGTCGGCCAGCGAGCGGGCGAAGCGGCGCAGGCCGGCGCGGAACACGATGTTGTAGTACGTCATCACGCACAGCGGCACGGGGAGGTCGGCGCGCGCCAGCACGTCGAGCACCGACGACGGCGTGGTGCCCCGCTGCAACGCCCGCAGCGACGCCTCCTGGATGACGGGCCCGTCGATCATCGGGTCCGAAAAGGGGATCCCGATCTCCACGGCGTCAGCGCCGGCGTCGGCCACGGCGAGCACGGCCTCGGCCCAGTCCGGTCCCATCCCGCCGGTCACGTAGGGGACGAGGAGCTTGCGCCCCCGGGCCCGGCGCGCCCGCAGATGGGCCTCGAGCGACCCGATCTCCTCGGGCGCGCTCATCGCAGCATGTCGCGCACCTGGGCGACGTCCTTGTCGCCGCGCCCCGACAGGGTGAGGAGCACGGTGGCGCCCGCCGGCACCGACCGACCCGCCTCGCGCACCAGCCACGCCAGGGCGTGCGCCGGCTCCAGGGCGGGGATGATGCCCTCGGTCTGCGCCAGCAGCCCGAAGGCGGCCAGGACCTCGTCGTCGCCGGCGTGCTCGTAGCGGGCCCGGCCGATGGCCGACAGGTGGGCGTGCTCGGGGCCGATGCCGGGATAGTCGAGGCCCGCCGAGATGGAGTGGGCCTCAAGGATCTGCCCCGCCTCGTCCTGCAGGACGTAGCTCTTCATGCCGTGGACGACGCCCGGCACGCCCCGGCCCATGGCGGCGCCGCCGGCGGCCTCCACACCCACCAGCACGGCGTCGGTGTCGGCGAACCCGGCGAACGTGCCCGCCGCGTTCGAGCCCCCGCCCACGCAGGCCACCACCCAGTCCGGGTCCGCACCTCCGAGCAGCGCCCGGCACTGCTCGCGGGCCTCGTCGCCGACGACGCGTTGCAGCTCGCGCACCATCCACGGATAGGGGTGCGGGCCCATCACCGACCCGAGGCAGTAGTGCGTGTGCTCCACGTTGGCCACCCAGTCGCGCAGGGCCTCGTTGACGGCGTCCTTGAGCGTGCGGCTGCCCGAGGACACCGGCCGCACCTCGGCGCCGAGCAGCTCCATGCGGAACACGTTGAGCGCCTGGCGCTCGGTGTCGACCTCGCCCATGTAGACGACGCAGTCCATGCCGAACAGCGCCGCCGCCGTGGCGCTGGCCACGCCGTGCTGGCCCGCACCGGTCTCGGCGATGAGGCGCTGCTTGCCCATCCGCCGCGCCAGCAGCGCCTGCCCGATGACGTTGTTCAGCTTGTGCGACCCGGTGTGGGCGAGGTCCTCGCGCTTGAGCAGCACCCGCACACCGAGGCGCTCCGACAGCCGGGCGCACTCGGTGACGGGCGTGGGCCGGCCCCCGT
The DNA here is from genome assembly GCA_035531755.1 of Acidimicrobiales bacterium. Lineage (NCBI taxonomy): Bacteria > Bacillati > Actinomycetota > Acidimicrobiia > Acidimicrobiales > Acidimicrobiales bacterium. The sequence continues at coordinate 22,837 of DATKSK010000019.1, forward strand.
AGTCGCGCAGGATGGCGCCCAGCTCGGCGTGGAAGGCCGGGTCGGTCCAGGCGGCGCGGAACGCCGCTTCGAGCTCCATGCAGGCGGGGACGAGCGACTCGGGGACGAACCGGCCTCCGAAGTCGCCGAAGCGGCCTCCCGGTGACGGCTCCCCCATGGCACCCACACGTGCGCCGCTCACTCGTCCTCCTGCCAGTCGAAGGGGCGGTCGCCGGTGTCGTCGTCCTCGGGGGCGCCGTCCTCGACGTCGCCCCCGGTGGCCTCGCCGGCCGCGGCGCGCGCCGCGGCGATGAAGGCGCGCATCTTGCCGGGGTCCTTGCGCCCCGGCTCGGACTCCACCCCCGTCGACACGTCGACCCCGAACGGATGCAGGTGGGCGATGGCGTCGGCCACGTTGTCGGAGCGCAGGCCCCCCGAGACGATGAGACGCGCCGGGTCGACCACGCCCTCCGCCAGCTGCCAGTCGAAGACCTCGCCCGACCCGGGCGACAGGGCGTCCACCAGGATGGCGTCGACCCCGTAGTCGTCGATGCGGGCGATGCCGGGGTGGCCCACCGGGAACGCCTTGATGGTCACGGGGATGCGCTCGGCCACCCAGGCGGTGTCCTGGGCCGTCTCGTCGCCGTGGAGCTGGGCGGCGCGCAGGCCGATGCCGTTCACGATGTCCACCACGCGGGTGCGGGCCTCGTTGCGGAAGACCCCGACGGTGAGGATCTCCGGCGGGACACGCTCGATGATGCGCCGCACGGCCTGGGGCGCGACCTGCCGGGGCGACGGGGCGAACACGAACCCCACGGCGTCGGCGCCGAGGCCCACGGCCAGCAGGGCGTCGGCCTCGGACGTGATGCCGCAGATCTTCACGAGCACGGCGTCACCCCCGCGCCCGGTAGGCGTCCCGGGGGGCGTGGCGCGCCCCGATGCGCTGGCCGGTCAGATCCCGGACCGCGGCGCGCCGGTCGGCGGCCCGCACGAGGGACTCGCCCACGAGCACCGCCTGGTAGCCGACGCCCGCCAGCCGGCGGGCGTCGTCGGGCCCGGTGATCCCCGACTCGGCCACGGCCACCACCTCGGGGGGGATCCTCCCCCCGAGCCGCTCGGCGCGCCCGGGGTCCACGGCGAACGTCGTCAGGTCGCGCTGGTTGACCCCGACCATCTCGGCCCCGGCACCCAGGGCGCGCTCGAGCTCGGCCTCGTCGTGCACCTCCACCAGGGCGTCGAGCGACAGCTCGTGCGCCAGGGTCACGAGTCCCAGGAGCTCGGCGTCCGACAGGGCGGCCACGATGAGCAGCACGGCGTCGGCCCCCATGAGCCGGGCGTCGCACACGTCGGCGTCGCCCACGGTGAAGTCCTTGCGCAGCACCGGCAGTGCGCACGCGGCGCGGGCGGCCGCCAGGTCGGCCGCGGAGCCGCCGAAGAATTCCTCGTCGGTGAGCACCGACAGGCAGGCCGCACCGCCCGCCGCGTAGTCGGCGGCCACCTGGGCGGGGTCGAGGCCGGCGGCGATGACCCCCTTGCTGGGCGAGCGCCGCTTCACCTCGGCGATGACGGCCAGCGCCTCCCCCGCCGGGGCCGCCAGCGCGCCCAGGAAGGGTCGGGTCGGCGGTTGCGCCTCGGCCCGCGCCAGCAGCTCGTCCAGGCTGCGGTCGTCGGCCGCGGCCCGGGCGCGGTGGGTGGCGAGGATGGTGGAGAGGTAGGTGTCGGCCGGCACCGGCGCCAGCCTAATGGGCGGTGGTGCGCGCCCCGGGCCCTCACACTCTCCTCATAGGGGCATCACGGCCCGCGCACGGCGCCGCGGTCTCCTGGCACGGTGCGCGCACGGTACGAGGGTCCCCGTGGGGCCATCCCCCCCGGTGGCAGGCTGGGGGCGATGGGAGGGGACGGAGAGACCATCGTCGTCATCGAGGACGACCGCAACATCTCCGACCTGGTGGCGCTGTACCTGCGCCGCGAGGGCTACCGCGTGCTGCAGGCCGAGGACGCCGAGGGCGGCCTGGCCTACGTCGACCGGGACCGTCCCCAGCTGGTCGTGGTCGACATCGGCCTGCCCGGGGCGCTCGACGGCCTCGACGTGTGCCGCCGCCTGCGCGCCGATGGAGGCGACGTCCCCGTCGTCATGCTCACGGCCCGCGACGACGAGGTCGACCGGGTGATCGGCTTCGAGCTCGGCGCCGACGACTACATCACCAAGCCGTTCTCGGCGCGTGAGCTCGTCGCCCGGGTGCGCGCCATCCTGCGCCGCGCCGGGTCCCCGCCCCGGGCCGCGCCCGCCGTGCTCGAGGTGGGCGAAATCGCCGTCGACACCGGCCGGCGCGAGGTCCGCAGCGGCGCCGCGGTCGTGGCGCTCACCACGCGCGAGTTCGACCTCCTCACCTACCTCGCCCTCAACCGGGGGCTGGCCCTGTCGCGACGTCAGCTCCTCGACGGCGTCTGGGGCGACGGGTGGTACGGCGACGAGCGCACGGTCGACGTCCACGTCCGGCAACTGCGCAAGAAGCTCGGCGACTCGCTCCCCCTCACGACCGTGTGGGGTGTCGGCTACCGGCTCGGCTGAGCGACGGCCATGCGACGGCGCATCACCGTCGCCATCCTCGCGGTGGTGCTCGGCACGCTCGTCCTCACCGTGGCGGGCAGCGTCCTGCTCGTGCGGGGGGCGGCCATCGAGACCGCCGCCAACGAGCTCACCACCGAGGCCGAGGCCATCGGCGCCCTCATGTCGAGCAACCCCGCCTTCAGCGACCGCGCCGTGCTCCCGGTGCTGCGGCGCGTGGGGGCCTTCGACCGGCTGACCCTCGTGGGGCTCGGGACCGACGCCCGGGTCCGGCCCGTCCCCGCGCCGCTCGTGCCGGCGGTGCTGCGGCCCCGCGCCCTGCAATCGGGCGCGACCGTCGCCGGCCACGTCGGCAACGTCGTGTTCGTGGCCCAGCCCCTGGCCCTGACGGCCCGCCAACGCGTCACCCTGGCGGGCGGCCTCCCCGCCGCGGACACGCCGGTCCTGGTGGTCACCCGCCACGTGACCAACCCGGTGAACGGCGTCTTCTACTTCGTGCTGGTGGCCGGGGCCGTGCTGGCGGCGGCGGTCCTGGTGGCGACCGTGCTCGCCCGGCGGATCAGCGCACCGCTGGTGCGCGCCCTCGGGGCGACGCGCCAGATCGCCGGCGGGAACCTGGCGGCCACCGTGGCGGTGAGCGCCCACGACTACCCCGAGCTGGCCGAGCTGGCGCAGGCCATCAACACCCTGGGCGAGAACCTCACGCGCTCGCAGGGGCTCGAGCGCGAGTTCCTGCTGTCGGTGTCGCACGAGCTGCGCACGCCGCTCACCTCGATCCGCGGCTACGCCGACGCCATCGCCGAGGGTGCCACCGACGACGTCCCCGGCGCGGTCGCCATCATCGCCACCGAGGCGCGGCGCCTCGAACGGCTGGTGCAGGACCTGCTCGACCTCGCCCGCGTGCAGGCGCGCCAGTTCTCCCTGCACACCCAGCGCGTCGACTGCGCCGACGTGGCCGCGTCGGTGGTCGAGGGGTTCCGGCCCGAGGCGGGCGCCGCCGGTGTGGCGCTGGTGGCGGCCGTGGCCCCCGGCGCCGGGCTGTGGGTCGACGCCGACCCCGACCGCCTGGGCCAGATCATCGCCAATCTCGTCGAGAACGCGCTGAAGTTCGCGGCGGGCCGTGTCGAGGTCGGCGCGGCGCGCGCCGGGGCGTGGACCGGGGTATGGGTGACCGACGACGGCCCCGGCATGGGCGCCGAGGACCTCCCGCACGTCTTCGAGCGCCACTACACGTCGGACCGCATGCCGGCCCGGAAGGCGGGTGCGGGGCTCGGGCTGGCGATCGTGGCCGAGCTGGCCGCCGCCATGGGCGCCACCGTCACGGCGGAGTCGCCGGCCGCCGCGGGGCGCGGGGCGCGCATGGCGGTGTGGTTGGCGAGCGACCCGGCGCCCGGCGGCCACCACGGGCCGACGGGCGGGGTCACGGCCCCCGGGGACCCCGGGATACCGACGTCGGCGCTTCCCCTACGCCCCCCTGCGTAGGGGAAGCGCCCTGACGTCAGTTCTTGGTGCGGCCCTCGGGCTCCCAGCCGTCGAACCACAGGCCGTGCGAGCCGCCGGCCTTCGGGTACACGGGCCGCACGCTCGGCAGGTCGGGCCGCCCGCTGCGCACGGGCGGGTGGACCACCGGCGCCGGCTCGGCGGCGAAGTCCATCGGCCCGGCCACGGCCGGGAGCGGCCGGGAGATCCGCAGCATGCGCCGCAGCAGGCTCCGGGGGCGCTCCACGAGGGCCAGCGCCACCGACCCGAGGTACAGCACGATGAAGCCGATCACCGCCACGAGCCACAGGTGCGGCCCGGGGCCGGTCGTCGCCAGCGACCCGCCGCTCGCCGCCGTGGGCGGCGCCGTGGTCGGCGTGGCAACGGGGGCCGTCGTGGGAGCGGCCGTGGTCGGGGTCGCCGTGCCCGCCGAGGCCGTGGCGATCACCGGTGACGCCGCCGAGCCCGTCGGGGCCGTCGAGGTGATGCCCGTCGGCGCGGCGTTGTTCGGGTACGGCTTGCAGGTCACGTTCAGGTTGCTGCCCGACACGACCAGGGTCAGCTGCACGGTCGGGTCGACCGTCAGCGTGATGGTGCCACCCGACGCCGTGAAGGGGCCGATGGAGCTGGGCGTCGCCGGCAGGATGAGCGGCAGGCCGGTGGTGGGCACCGGGCTCGGGATGGGCGCGTTGATCGCCAGGGTCCCGCTGGCGATCGACGCCGGCGTGGCGCCGGTGGCGTCGATCTTCGTGACGGCGGAGCCCACGATGGCCGAGTTGCCCAGGGCCGCGGCAGCCGAGACGATCGACGTCGGCAGCGACACCTTCGACTGGTAGTTGGTCAGGTTGAACGTGGAGCCCGACGCGGGGCTCGCCGGGGTGATCGTCCCGGTGGTGATCACGTCGTTGAGCACGATGTTGCCCACGGGCGTGCCCGGGCAGTACAGCTCGTACGCGGACGAGTCGGCGAAGGCCGGCGTCGCGGACGCCGCGAACAGCGTGACCACGCTCCCGCCTCCCGCGACCACCCCGGCTATGACAGCTGCGACGCCGCGTCGCCTGCTGTTCGACCTTGCCATCGTGTCCCCCCTATCTGGCGCCGACATCGGATCCACCGGCGTCACGTTCCTCCCCGGTCGTCCGGGCCGGCGTGCGAACCGTCCCGTGCGCCCGGTGCCGTCCCGTTCGGGGCGACACCATGACGCGCGCGGGCGTCCGCTCGCAACACCTGGGTCAGACGTTACGGAGTCGCGCACCGAATTGGCATCATCACGATTGAGGAATTCTGTGCCGCCACCAGGGAAATCACCATGTGCACGGGCGCGCGTCGGCACGGCTCACGTCGGTGAGCCGTGCGAGGTGCGGTACGGGCTGCGCCTAGGCCTCGGGGGCCGCCCAGACCTGCTCGCGCGGCCCCGGGTGGCCCAGGTGGTACCCCTGCGCGAGCTCGCACCCGATGGCGCGCAGGGCCGCGGCCTGCGCCGGCGTCTCGACGCCCTCGGCCACCATGGACAGATGGAGCTCGTGGCCGAGCGCGATGAGCGCCCGCACCATGGCGGCGCCGTGCGGGTTGCTGGTGGAGTCGAGGGTGGCCACGAACTCCGGTGCGATCTTGAGCGCGTGGATCGGCAGTTCCTGGAGCCAGGCCAGCCTGCACTCGCCGGCTCCGAAGTCGTCGAGGTTGAACTGCACCCCCGCCGCGCTCAGCCGGGCGAGCACGCCCTCGGCGCCCGCAGCGGCGCGCGCCGCGTCCTCGGACAGGTCGATGCTGATCATGGCCGGCGACACCCCGTGCTTGCGGGTGAGGCCCTCGAACATCTCGACGAAGTGCGGGTCGGTCAGCTGGCGGCCCGACACGTTCAGGGTGAGCCGGAACTGCGCGGGGAGGTTCTCGGCGGCCCGCCACAGCACCAGCTCGGTGAGGGCGCGGTCGAGGGTCCACCGGCTGATGGCGTCGGCCATGCCGACCTCGGCCGCCACGTCGAGGAACTCACCCGGCAGCAGCACCCCCTGCTCCGGCCGCTGCCAGCGCAGCAGCGCCTCGGCACCGACCACCTGGCCGCTGCGGAGGTCGACGACCGGCTGGTAGAACAGCGCCAGCTCGCCGTTGTCCATGGCGCTCTGCAGCCCGTGCTCGATCTCGTAGCGCGACACCACGCGATCGCGCATGGACGCGTCGAACACCTGCGACGCCCGGCCCTCGTCGCGGGCCCAGTACATGGCCAGCTCGGCGTTCTCGAGGACGGTGTCGGCGGTCTCCCCGGTGGCGCCGGGGTCCGTCAGGACGATGCCGACGGTGGCGCGCAGCCAGTGCTCCACGCCGTCCACCACGACGGGCCGGCCGGCGCCGTCGAGAACGAGGCTGGCGATCCGCAGGGCGTCAGCCTCGGAATTCACGTCGGCGCACACGACGGCGAACTTGTCGGCGGCCACCCGCGTGACGATGTCGGACTTGCGCCTCGCCACCGACAGGCGGCTGGCCACTTCGCGCGCCACCTGCTCGGCGACGCCGCCGCCGAACTGCGCGTGGACGTCCTGCCACCCGTCGAGCTCCACGAACAGCACCGCCAGCGAGCCGCTGTCGCGCCGGGCCGCGGTGAGGGCCTTGTCCAGCTGGTCCTCGAGCAGGGCGCGGTTGGGCGGCTCGGTGAAGACCGTCGGTGCGGCCGGGGCCACAGGCGTCGCCGGCGCCGCCGGCGCGGGTGCCGCCGCGCCCTGGGCGCTCAGCTCCTCGATGCGCTCGGCGAGGCGCTGGTTCTCGACGGCGAGGGCTCGCTGGGCCAGGGCGTTGCGCACGGTCTGGATGAAGGCCTGGGGGACGAGCGGCTTGACGAGCAGGCCGTCGAGCTGCGCCGAGGCGGCCAGGGCGCTGTCGAGCGACGCCAACCCCGTGAGCAGGAGGACCGGCGTGTCGGGGTCCTCCTCCTTCATGCGCTGGGCGAGCTCCACGCCGGTCTGGTCGGCGAGCTGGTGGTCGACGACGATGGCGGCAGGGCGTTGGAGCCCCCGCAACGTGAAGGCCTCGGTCGGGTCCGACGCCACGAAGACCTCGATGCCGGCGCCCTTGAGCACCGACGCCAGGCTGTCCCTCGTGGCCTGGTCGTCGTCGACGACCAGGACCGAGTCCTGCAGCACTGTGGGTTGGAACGCAGACAAGGAAGGCCCCCCCTACAAGTTCCAGGTCGCCACGGCCGGTGTCTGTTCACCGGCCCGGTACGCCCGTCCTGTAACGACCAAGCTTCTCACCACTCCCCGCGCGAAGTCAACGTCAACCAGTCGGTCGTTCGAGACGCCCCCGGTGGCCAGAAGGGTAGATCCCACACTCCGTGAGATTCTGACCTCAATTTGTGGCTAGATCCCTGAACCGGGCGCCCCGAGGGCCACGAGGACCCGCTCCAGGGCCTCCGCCAGCGAGAGGTCGTGGCCCACGACGACCTCCGGCGATTCCGGTGGCTCGTAGGGGTGGCTGACCCCCGTGAAGGTGGACAGGTCCCCCGCCGAGGCCCGGGCGTAGAGGCCCTTCGGGTCCCGCTCGGCGCACACGGCCATGGGCGTCGACACGTACACCTCGACGAACCGCAGGCCGGCGTCCTCGTGCAGGGCGCGCGCCCGGCGCCGCCCCTCGGCGTAGGGGCTGATGAGCGCGGCCAGGGCCACGATGCCGGCGTCGGCGAACAGGCGGGCCACCTCGGCCACCCGCCGGACGTTCTCCTCGCGGCCCTCGGGACTGAAGTCGAGGTCGCCGTTGAGGCCGGACCGCATGTTGTCCCCGTCGAGGCGGTACGCGGCGCGGCCGTTCGCCACCAGGTGCTCCTCGACCGCGGCGGCCAGCGTCGACTTCCCCGAGCCCGACAGGCCGGTGAACCACACCGTCACCCCGCGGGTGCCGAGCCACCGCCAGCGGTCGCGCCGCGTCAGGCGGCTCGTCGCCCACACCAGGTCGGAGGCGGGGACGACCACGGCTCAGTCCGCGCCCAGGATCATGCCCGCCCCGGTGGTGACGTTGGTGTCCTCCGCCGCCACGATGAACGAGCCCATGAAGCGGTTGCGCCGGTAGCTGTCGTAGAACAACGGCTGCGTCACCCGCAGGCTGACGCGCCCGACCTCGTTCAGGCCCAGGGTGCTGGCCGCCTCGTCGCGCCGCAGGGTGTTGACGTCGAGGTCGTAGTGGACCTTGCGCACCTGCGCCCGGACCCAGCGCGTGGTGTGCTTCAGGGCCACGACGTCACCTTCGGCCAGGGGGCGGTCCGACATCCAGCACATCATGGCGTCGATGTCCTGACCCACGGTGGGCTGGTTGTGGGGCCGGCAGATGAGGTCGCCACGCGAGACGTCGAGGTCGTGGGTGAGGCGCACCATCACCGACATGGGCGCGAACGCCTCGTCCACGGGGCCGTCGAAGGTGCTGATCGAGGCGATGGTGGAGGTGAGGCCCGACGGCAGGACCAAGACCTCGTCACCGGGCCGGAACACCCCCCCGGTGACACGCCCGGCGTAGCCCCGGAAGTCGGGGATGGTCGACGCCGTCGGCCGCACGACCCACTGCACCGGGAGCCGGGCGTCGATCAGGTTGCGGTCCGACGCGATGTACACCTGCTCGAGGTGGTGGAGCAGCGACTGCCCCTCGTACCACGGCATGTTCAGCGACCGCTGCACGACGTTGTCGCCGTTCAGCGCCGAGATGGGGATGAAGGCGAGGTCTCCCACCTCGAGGCGCGTGGCGAACGCCTTGAACTCCTCGCAGATGCGCCGGAAGACGGCCTCGTCGTACCCCACCAGGTCCATCTTGTTGACGCACAGCAACAGGTGCGGCACCCGCAGGAGCGAAGCCAGGAAGGCGTGGCGCCTCGTCTGCTCCACGATCCCCTTGCGGGCGTCCACGAGGACGAGCGTGAGGTCGGCGGTGGAGTTCCCGGTCACCATGTTGCGCGTGTACTGGATGTGGCCGGGGGTGTCGGCGATGATGAACTTGCGCAGCGGCGTGGCGAAGTAGCGGTAGGCCACGTCGATGGTGATCCCCTGCTCGCGCTCGGCCCGCAGGCCGTCGGTGAGCAGGGCCAGGTCCGTGTACTCGTCACCGCGCTGGCGGCTGACGCGCTCCACCGCTTCGAGCTGGTCCTCGAAGATGGCCTTGGAGTCGTAGAGCAGACGGCCGATGAGCGTGCTCTTGCCGTCGTCCACCGAGCCGGCCGTGGCGAATCGCAGGAGCTCCATTTAGAAGTACCCCTCGCGCTTGCGGTCCTCCATGGCGGCTTCGCTGAAGCGGTCGTCGGCCCGGGTGGCGCCCCGCTCGGTCAGCCGGGAGACGGCCGTCTCGTCGATGATCTCGTCGACGGTGACGGCGTTCGACTCCACCGCGCCCGTACAGGTCATGTCGCCCACGGTGCGGTAGCGCACCATCGTCTCGAAGGGCTCCTCGTCGTCGCGCAGCGTGAGGAACGGGTTGACGGCCAGGAGCATGCCGTCGCGACGGAACACCTCGCGCCGGTGGGCGAAGTAGATCGACGGGATGTCGACCTTCTCCTGGGCGATGAACTGCCAGATGTCGAGCTCGGTCCAGTCCGACAGGGGGAACACCCGGATGTGCTCGCCGGCGCGGTGGCGGCCGTTGTACAGCCCCCACAGCTCGGGGCGCTGGTTCTTCGGGTCCCACTGCCCGAACTCGTCGCGGAACGAGTACACGCGCTCTTTGGCCCGGGCCTTCTCCTCGTCGCGCCGGGCCCCCCCGAACACGGCGTCGAAGCGGTGCTCGGTGATGGCGTCGAGCAGGGTCCGGGTCTGCAGGCGGTTGCGGGAGGGATTGGAGCCGGGGTCGTCCACGGACCGGCCCCTGTCGATGGACTCCTGGACCGAGGCGATCTTCAGCTGGGCGTCGAGCTCGGCGATCCGGCGGTCACGGAACTCGAGCACCTCGGGGAAGTTGTGCCCGGTGTCCACGTGCATGACCGTCAGGGGCAGCCGGGCCGGCCAGAAGGCCTTTTCGGCGATCCGCAGCATGACCACCGAGTCCTTCCCCCCCGAGAAGAGCAGGACCGGGCGCTCGAACTCCGCCACCACCTCGCGCATGATGTGCACGGATTGCGCTTCGAGCGCCTCGAGATGGGAGAGCTGGTACTGGCCAGCCTCCGCGCGTCCCCCCATAGGAGGACGAGAATAGTCCGGTCAGGGCGCTTTCCGGTACGGTCTGCGGGCTTTCCCATCCCCGGACGCCACATCGCCCCAGGTGCGAGTTTGCCCATGACCGACGACCACGCGCTGGCGGCCCGCATCGCCGAGGACTGCGGCGTGGTGCTCCTCGAGCTGCGGGCCCAGGGGGTGGGCGGGGACGCCCGCGAGCTCGGCTCGGAGGGCGACCGCCGGTCCAACGAGCTGCTCAACGCCGCCCTGGCGCACTCCCGTCCCCACGACGCCGTGCTGTCGGAGGAGGGCGGCACCGCCCCCGGGCGCCCGGACCGGTCAGCGGCCGCCCGGGTCTGGGTCGTCGACCCCCTCGACGGCACCCGTGAGTACGCCGAGGGCCGCAGCGACTTCGCCGTCCACGTCGCCCTCGTGGTCGACGGCGAGCCGGTGGTGGGCGCCGTGGCCCTGCCCGGCGAGGGCCTGGTCTTCGGCACCGGCGCCCCCGGCCCGCCCGCACCCGCCTCCCCGCCCGGCGCGGCGTCCCCGGGCCCTCCGTCGGCGCCCCCGGGGGACCCCGGCCCGCTGCGGGTCGTGGTGAGCCGGACCCGGCCCCCCGCCGAAGCCGAGCAGCTCGCACGCCGGCTCGGCGCGCAGCTCCTGCCGATGGGCTCGGCGGGCGCCAAGACCATGGCCGTCGTCCGGGGGGCCGCCGACGCCTACGTGCACGCCGGCGGCCAGTACGAATGGGACTCGGCCGCCCCCGTGGCGGTGGCGCGCGCCCACGGCTACCACGCCTCGCGTCTCGACGGCTCGCCGCTCAGCTACAACCACCCGGACCCGTGGCTCCCCGACCTCCTGGTGTGCCGCCCCGACCTGACCGACGTGATCCTGCAGGCGCTTCGCCCGTAGGAGCGGGCCCCGCTCGATCCGGCCGGCGTGACAGGCCGGGGTCCGCAGGAGCGGCCCCGCTCGATCCGGCCGGCGTGCCAGGCCGGGTCCGGTCAGAGGAGCGGGAGTGCCCGCACCTCGGCACCGATCACGTCGTCGGTGGCGGCCGGTCGGGACGAGGCCGCGGGCGCCTCCGGGGCCGGGCGCAGCTCGACGCGCGCCGGCGGGGTGATGCTGCGGTGCACGTAGGCCAGCGCCACCGGACGGCCCAGCGACGGTGACCAAGCCGCCGAGGTCACCGACCCGACGACCTTCCCCTCGGCGACGACCTCGGCGCCGAGGGGCGCCGCCGCACCCCCGGGCAGCTCATCGACGACGAGCCCGCGCAGGTGCCGGGCCACGCGGTTGCCCCGGGCATCGAGGCGGGCGACGAGCTCCTGCCCGGTGTAGCACCCCTTCGTGAAGCTCACGCACCGCTCGAG
>DATKSK010000020.1 GCA_035531755.1 Acidimicrobiales bacterium
GCCGACTGCAGGCCGTGGGGCTCGGACTGCGGCACGTTCGTGCCGAGGTTCTCGGTACACGTACCCGGCGCCGGGTGGCGGCCGCGATCGACGACGTCGACCACTCCCTCAGGATGCTCCGCCTCGACGCCCTCGGTTTCGATGCGACCGGGACACGCCGTCCACCGTCGCGCCTTCGGTAGCGACGACCACGAGGCCCGGCGGCGCATCGTCGAGGGTCTGCAGGATGGCGATGGCCAGCGCGCGGGCCGACGCCGGGTCGAGCTCGACGGCGACCCTGGCGCCGGGGCCGCGCTCGGGGTTGCGCAGGTCGATGTTCAGCGTGTGGTCGGCGCCGGCGTGCACCGGATGGTCGAGGTAGACGGTGGCGGCCGACACGGTGAACCAACCCTCGGTCCCCTTGCCGCTCCCCTGCACGGTGAGGCTCGTCGTCTGGTAGGTGCACACGGTGGGTGTCCTTTCGGCGACGGGTCAGGCGGCGAGGTGGCGGCCGAAGAACTCCCAGATCCTCTCCCAGCCGTCGTTGGCCGCTTCCGGCCGGTAACTGGTGCGGTTCGTGGAGAAGAACGCATGGCCGGCGCCCTCGTAGGTGTGGAACTCGATGGTCTTGTCGTGCTGGGTGAGGATCGCCTCCAGCTCGCCGACTTCGGCCGGTGAGGGGAACGCATCGTCGGCGCCGAACAGGCCGAGGAGGGGACACGACAGGTCCGCCGCCAGGTGCGCGAGGGGGCGCAGGGTGACGGGCGCCCCTTCGGGGGGCGGGGCCATCACGAACGCCCCGTAGCAGTCGACGGCGGCGGCGAGCTGCAACCGGCACGCGGCCAGGAAGGACTGCCGGCCGCCCGAGCAGTAGCCGATCGTGGCCACCTTCCCGTTGGAGGCGTCGAGCGACCGCAGCAAGGCGATCGCCCCCGCCACGTCACCGACCAGTCGGTCATCGGGCACGCCGCCCTGGGCGCGCGCCGTCGCGGCGGCGTCGTCGGGGCTCGCGCCCGGCGCCTCGCGCCAGTAGAGGTTCGGGCACACGGCGAGATATCCGTGGGCGGCGAACTTCCGCGTGATCTCCTTGGTCGGCTCGTCGTAGCCGGGCATATGGTGGATCACGACGACCCCGCCGGCCGGCGCGGCCTCGAGCGGTTGGGCCAGGTACCCCTCGATCATGTCGCCGCCCGCCCCCGCGAACTGCACGGTCTCGGCCCTCAACGAGTCCGACATCGACGCCAACTCCTTTCGTGTGTCCGGGCGGTCCGTGCAGGGTGCGACGGAACCGTCGAGTGCGCGGGACGATCCGCCCGCGTGGGTCACGGGACGTCGGTGTCGATCGAGCGGCGCCGCTCCCTGAGGCGCTCGGCGCTCTGGGCGCGCTCGGCTCTGAACGCCTGGATCCGCGCCACGGTGTCGTCGAGGCGGGCCAGGAGGAGGTCGTTGGCCTCGATCGCCTCGTCGAGCAGGTCGCGCTGGCGACCGGGGGACGGGTCGCCGGAGCGGAACTCGGACCGGACGCGGTCGAGGACGTGCACCTCCTCGGTGTCGAGGACCATGCGGACCTCGGCCAGCGAGAACCCCAGGAGCTGTTGGAGGTCCCGGATCCTCGTGACCCGGGCCATGTCGGTGGCCGAGTAGAGGCGTTCCCCGTTGCCCCGGTGCGAGCTCGGGCACACCAGGCCCAGCTCCTCCCAGTACCGCAGCGTCCGGGTCGTGAGGTCGGTCAACTTGGCCACTTCCCCGATGCGGAACACGAGGGGCTCGGCCTCCGTCGACGACCGGCGCGCTGGGGTCATGGGCTCGTCACCTCCGATCCGCATCGTAGGCAGCACAGACCGCCGGCGCCCCGTCCGGGGACGTCGACGACCGCGGTCCGTCGCCGGTGTCCGGAGCATCGGCGTGGACGTAGCGGGCCCCGCGCGTCCACGACGCGGCGGCGCCCAGCAGGCTGGTCACGATGGCGAAGTCGAACGCGGCATGCAGGCCGGCCCGGAAGGGCGGGGTGATGAGCGTGGGGAAGAAGCCGTGGCCGAGCAGCGCCGTGCGCTGCGCGCTGTCGAGGTGCGCGAGCGCGGATGCCCCGACGAGGTGCTGGACCGGGTTGTAGCCGAGGAACGCCGCGAACAGGGTGGAGACCGGCGGCAGGTGGGCGGCGTGGCTCGCCGTGGCACGCGCCACGCCGTGCTGCACCAGCCCGTTGTAGAGGGTCTCGCTCAGCGTGGACGACAGGCCGAGGATCATCAGCGTGAAGAAGATACCGATGGAGAAGACCTGTGCCGAGTTCTGGGACGTCGTGTTCATGCCCGACCCCGCGCCGCGGTGCGCGGCCGGCAGGCTGTTCATGATGCCGGTGCGGTTGGGGGACCCGAAGGTCGCCATGCCGAGCCCTGTGACGAACAGGACCGTCCCGAACACCCAGTACGAGAAGTCGACCGGGAGCAGTTCCAGCAGCCCGAAGCAGGCCGCCGTGGCGAGCATGCCGCCGGTGGCGAACGGCCGGGCCCCGAAACGGTCCGACAGCACGCCCGACAGCGGGCCCGCGATGAGGAACCCGAGGGTCAGCGGGAGGAGGGCGATCCCGGCCCACAGCGGCGTCCGGGCGAAGTCGTACCCGTGGCTCGGCAGCCAGATCCCCTGCAGCCAGATGACGAGCATGAACATCAGCCCTCCGCGGCTGAGCGCGCCCAGGAAGCTGGCGACCACCCCCGCCGTGAAGGCGCGGATCTTGAAGAGCTGCAGGCGGAACATGGGCTCGGCCACCCGTGTCTCGATGACGCAGAAGGCCCCGAGCAGCGCAGCGCCGGTCCCGAGGGCGCCGAGCACCATGGGGTTCTCCCAGCCCATGGGGTGGTCCCGGTAGGGCTCGATCCCGTAGGTGATCCCGATCATGACGAGGACCATGCCGAGCGCGAAGGTGGCGTTGCCGGGCCAGTCGATGCGCGCCGAGCGCCGTTGGCCGAGCTCGCGCAGCTTCAGGTAGCCCCACACCGTGCCGAACAGCCCGATGGGCACCGACACCAGGAAGATGAGGCGCCAGTTGACGGGGGCCAGCAACCCGCCGAGCACCAGCCCGATGAACGTTCCGCTGATGGCCGCGCCCTGGTTCACCCCGAGGGCCAGTCCGCGCCGGTCCGGCGGGAAGGCGTCGGTGAGGATCGCCGCCGAGTTCGCCATGAGCATCGCCGCACCGAACCCCTGGAAGATGCGCATGGTGATGAGCCATATCCCCGCGGCGTGCCCGGACATCCACGTCACCGACAGCAGCAGCGAGAAGAAGGTGAAGATGGCGAAGCCGAGGTTGTAGATGCGTACCCGGCCATAGATGTCGCCGAGCCGGCCCAGGGTGACCACGAGCGCGCTCGTGACCACGAGGAAGCCGAGGATCATCCACAGCAGGTAGAAGCTGTTCCCCGGGGCGAGCGGGTCGATGCCCACCCCCCGGAAGATGTCGGGCATGGCGATGAGCACGATCGAGGCGTCGATCGTCGCCATCAGCATCCCCAGGGTGGAGATGAACAGCGCCGTCCAGCGGTAGCGGTCGCCGCCGACCGCCGGTTGGAGGCGAGGCGTCGCCAGCGTGGACGAGGTCACCGTCACCCGAGTCCGGTTGACATGACGCTGACGGTAATCTATCTTCACGTTGGCGTAAAGCTATGCCGACACCAGGCCACCCGTGACCAGATCGCTCCACCGGGCGAGCTACAAGGTCACCTTCACCGTGCTCCTGCTCGGGGTGTCGGCCTACGCCCTCCTGCAGTCGCTCGTGGTGCCGGTCCTGCCGACCATCCAGCACGACCTCCACACGTCCCAGAGCACCGTCACCTGGGTGTTGACCGCCTATCTGCTGTCCGCCTCCATCTTCACGCCGATCCTCGGACGCGTGGGTGACATGGTCGGCAAGGAGCGGATGCTGGTCGTCACGCTCGGCGCGCTCGCCCTCGGCTCCGCCATGGCCGCACTGTCCACGTCGATCGTCCTGCTCATCGTGGCCCGGGCCGTCCAGGGGATCGGCGGCGCCGTGCTGCCCCTGTCGTTCGGGATCATCCGCGACGAATTCCCGGCGACCAGGGTGGCCGGCGCAGTGGGGGTCATCGCCGCCATGGCGGCCGTCGGCGGCGGCGCCGGGGTCGTCCTCGCCGGCCCGATCGTGAGCCACCTCGACTACCACTGGCTGTTCTGGATACCGCTCGTCATCACGGTGATCGCTGCGGCGTGCACCCAGGTGTTCGTCCCCGAATCACCGGTACGGACACCGGCGCGCGTCAGCTGGCTGGCCGCCGTGCTGCTCTCGGGGTGGTTGGTGGCCCTCCTCGTCGCCGTCAGCGAGGCTCCGACGTGGGGGTGGGGTTCGGGCAGGGTCATCGGGCTGATCGTGCTGGCCGTCGTCATCGGCGGGCTGTGGATCGTGGTGGAGTCCCGGTCACGCCAGCCCCTCATCGACATGACGATGATGCGCCTTCCCGCCGTGTGGACGAACAACCTGGTCGCCTTCCTCTTCGGCATGGGCATGTACTCGGTCATGGCCTTCCTCCCCGAGTTCCTGCAGACCCCGAGGTCATCCGGCTACGGGTTCGGGGCGAGCATCATCGAGTCGGGGCTGTTCCTCCTGCCGCTCACCGTCACCATGTTCCTCTGCGGCTTGCTGTCGGGGAGGATCGCCGCTGCCGTCGGCTCCAAGACGGCCGTGGTCATCGGTTCTGCCGGGTCCGCGGCGGCGTACCTCATCCTCGCCTTCGCCAACACGCACGCGTGGCAGATCTACGCCGCCAGCACGGTGCTCGGGATCGGCCTCGGACTCGCCTTCTCGGCGATGTCCAACCTCATCGTCCAGGCGGTGCCCTCGGCCCAGACGGGCGTCGCCAGTGGGATGAACGCCAACATCCGCACCATCGGTGGCGCCATCGGCGCGGCGGTGACGTCGAGCATCGTGACGTCGCGGCTGCTCGCCACCGGGCTGCCGGCGGCATCCGGGTACAGGATGGGGTTCGCCTTCCTCGCCCTCATCACCGTGATGGCGATCGTGGCGGCGTTCTTCATCCCCGCCACGACGGCCGTCAAGGCCGACGCCGACCACGGGCCCCACCTCCAGAACGCCGAGCTGGCCCTGCTGGCGGGCGGGACGATCGCCGAGGACTGAACCGACCGGCAGCCACTTCGACGGCAGCGACCAGGCCGGGTGGTGATCCGCGGCGACGGCCCGCGTGGGCGCAGGGCTGCCGTCGGCGAGAGCGCTCCTCGGTCAGCCGCCGCCCGGCGAGCGGCCGATGACCGCACCGTTGCGCAGCACCGAGACGGGGCCGTCCTCGCTCACGGCGATCACCGTGGCGAACGGGTCGTCGTGGCTGTAGCGGCGGGCGGACGTGTGCCGGGTGCCTCCGAGCGCCTCGACGGTCCGCTCGGATGTCGCGCTCGGCACCAGCCGTACACCGAGCTGGCGCAGCACGCCGGCGGCGTCGAAGACAGCGG
The DNA here is from genome assembly GCA_035531755.1 of Acidimicrobiales bacterium. Lineage (NCBI taxonomy): Bacteria > Bacillati > Actinomycetota > Acidimicrobiia > Acidimicrobiales > Acidimicrobiales bacterium. Next base: position 5,452 of record DATKSK010000020.1, read on the forward strand.
CGCCGTCGACCTGGGCGATGGCGTGCCGGAGCGGGGCGAGATGAGACGCCCGCCGGATCTGCAGCGGCGGTGGCGTCGGAAGCCGCTCCTCGACCCGGGGACCGGCTTCGGCGTCGGATCGGTAGATGAGCAACGCGCCGATGCCCAGTGACCCGAGATCATGGACGGCGAACTCGAGCATCGCCTCGAGCACCACCGGGTCGCCGTGGGCAGGCCCGACGGTGAGGACGTCGATCCACTCGCGCACCGGCGGCTCGTGGTGCCAACGCAGGCCCTCCCAGCGAAGGACGCCGAAGCGCCCCACGATGCGCACGGTCCCGGCGGGGTGCCGCTGCACGATCGTGGCGCCGAGCACGCCGGCCAGCACCACGAGGTCCCGCTCGGAGCCGGCCGGCCGGTCGAACACGATCCACTCGTCGGCGCCGTCGGTGCGGCGCAGGAGCCAGCTCGACAGGCCGTCGGCGAAGCGGCGTGCCGCCGGCAGGGGCTGCTCCCCCAGCGCCGCGCCGGTGATGTCGAGTTGCGTGCCCGACGCCCACGTGGCCGGATCCGTCGTCGGCTCGAGGATCGTGCCCCCACTCGCGACCCGCCGCTCGTGGACCGGCGGACGCAGCGCCAGATCGATCTCCTCCAGCAGGATCTCTCGGGCGGTCCGGGTCCCTTCGAGGCGCAGTCCGCTCTCCTCGAGCTCCTCGGCAAGTCGGCGCAGTCGCCCCGCTCCGGGCCCGGTGGCCATCAGGCTGCACGCTACCCCGACGGCCACTGATGCCGGTCGGTCCCCGGTCGATTCCCCGGCGCGTCTTCCCGCCCGCGGCGTGCCGTGTCGGGCCGCTGGCCGTCACGAACCATCACCAGCGGATGCACCGCGGACCGGTACGGTTCTTCGGGTCACGTCGTCGGTCGGGGGCCGCACCAGAGTCGATGAAGCTGATCGTTTCGGTCGTCAAGCCAATCATGATCGATCAGGTCAAGCAGGCGCTCGAGGCCTCGACACCGCCAGGACCGGCGCTGTCGGCGGCGCCAGGGGATGGGCCCGGGCGTCCACGTCGACCATCCGATCGACCTCAGACAGGAGCGGTTCGCGCACATGCACGCCATTGACACGATGTGGGTCCTCGTCTCCGCCGCCCTGGTGCTGTTCATGACGCCGGGCCTCGCGCTGTTCTATGGCGGCATGGTCCGGTCGACCCACGTGCTCGCCGTGATGATGAACAACTTCGCCGCCATCGGCGTCGTGACCGTGCTGTGGGCCCTGTTCGCCTGCAGCCTCGCCTTCGGCCATGACGCCGGCCTGGGGTTGATCGGCAACTTCTCCCTGGCCGGCCTGGGGGGCATGGCGCACGGCCTCCCGGGCTTCTCGCACTCGGGAGCGTCGCCGCTGGCCATCGTGACCTTCCAGATGATGTTCGCCGTGATCACGGCTGCTCTGATCAGCGGGGGGACGACGGACCGGATCAAGTTCACGGCCTTCGTGGTGTTCATCTGCCTGTGGCTCGTCCTCGTGTACGTGCCGCTCGCGCACTGGGTGTTCAGCCCCGAGGGGTGGCTGGCCCGACGCGGGGTGCTCGACTTCGCCGGTGGGACGGTCGTCGAGATCAATTCGGGCTTCTCCACCTTGGCCATCGTGCTCGTGCTCGGGCGACGCCGAGGATGGCCCAGCGAGGGGATGGCTCCGCACTCGGTGCCGCTGAGCCTGCTCGGTGTGGGCATTCTGTGGTTCGGCTGGTTCGGGTTCAACGCCGGCTCGTCACTCGGGATGAACAGCGTGGCGGTGTACGCCCTGGTCAACACCCAGCTGGCGGCGGCCGCCGGACTGCTCGGCTGGCTGTGCTTCGAGCGCGTCCGGGAGTCCTACGCGACGACGCTCGGCGCGGCTTCGGGCGCGGTTGCGGGCATGGTGGCCATCACGCCGTGCGCCGGCTTCGTGACGCCGATGGCCGCCCTGTTGATCGGTCTGCTCGCCGGTGTGGCCTGTGCCATGGCGGTGCGCCTCAAGTTCAGGCTCCGCTACGACGACTCCCTCGACGTTCTCGGCGTCCACGGAGTGGGTGGGTTGGTCGGCATGGTTCTTCTCGGCCTGTTCGCCTCCCGGAACATCAATTCGGGAGGCGCCAACGGCCTCTTCACCGGCGGTGGCTTCCATCTGCTGGGCATCGAGGTTCTCGCTGCCGTCGTGACCGTCGCCTTCTCCTTCACGGTGACGTGGTGCTTGGCCAAGGCGGTCGACAAGGCCATCGGCCTGCGGGTGAGCCCCGAGGACGAATTCGCCGGGTTGGACCTCACCCAGCATGCCGAGAGCGCCTATTCGCTCGGGGGCATGGGCCGCATCGGAAGCTGAGGAGTGCGCAGTGCGG
>DATKSK010000021.1 GCA_035531755.1 Acidimicrobiales bacterium
CGGCGCCGTTCGGTCACGACACCGCTCAACCCGCGGCATCGCTCCGACAGCCCCTGCACGCGGGTGAGCGCCACCACGAGGTCCTCTTCGCGCTGGGTGGCGAGCTCGGCTGCGGTGGCCTCGGCCGCGGCGTCGAGCTCACCGATGGCACCGACGAGCTCGGTCTCGCTCTCGGCCAGGCGTCCTCGCTCGTCGGTCGCGGCCTGGCGACGCGCGTCGAGACCGGCGAGCTCGCGACCGACGAGGTGCAGGCGCAGCGCCCGCAGCTCCTCCGCCAGCGACGCGTGGGAGCGGGCCGAGGCCGCTTGTTTCTCGAGGGGCCGGATCTGTCGGCGCACCTCGCGCAGCAGGTCCCCGAGGCGGTCGAGGTTCTCCTCGGTGGCGGCCAGCCGGCGCTCGGCGCGCTCGCGGCGCCGGCGGTGCTTCAGGACGCCGGCCGCCTCCTCGATCACGGCACGCCGGTCCTCGGGGCGCGAGTCGAGGATGGCGCCGAGCTGCCCTTGGCTCACGATGACGTGCTGTTGGCGCCCGACGCCGGAGTCCGAGAGCAGCTCCTGGATGTCGAGGAGCCGGCACGGCTGCCCGTTGATGGCGTACTCGCTCTCCCCCGACCGGAACAGCGTCCGGGTGATGGTCATCTCCGCCAACCCGCCGGGGAGGCGGCCGGATCGGTTGTCGATGGTGAGCGACACCTCGGAGCGTCCCAGCGCGGGGCGGTCCGCGCTGCCCGCGAAGATGACGTCCTCCATCTTCGACGATCGCACGGTGCGCGGGCCTTGGGCGCCGAGGACCCATGCCACGGCGTCGACGACGTTGGACTTGCCGCTGCCGTTCGGGCCCACGACGACGGTGACACCGGGCTCGAGGAGCAGCGTCGACGGGTCCGCGAAGGACTTGAAGCCCTTGAGGGTGAGCGACTTCAGGAACACCGGGCGTCACCCTACCCGTCGCCCCCCGGCACGCGGTGATACCCGCGAGCGGCGCGCGCCGATCGGTGGGGCGGCGGGCCGACCCCCAGGTCAGGCGCGCCCCCCGGACCGGGCCCGGGTCGGATCTGCCCGGGTCGGATCTGCCCGGGTCAGATCTGGCAGTGCTCGCAGAGGAACGCGGAGCGGCTGTTCACCTTCACGCGCACCACGGGGTTGCGGCAGCGCCGGCACGCCTGCCCCTCGCGGTCGTACACCTGGTGCTGGCCCTGGTAGTCCCCGGTCTCGCCGTAGAGGTCGCGGTACTGCTCGTCGGCGAGCGACGAGCCCCGGTACTTCACGGCCTCCGACAGCGTCTCCACCATCGCCCGGTACAGGCGCCGGATCTCCTGGGCACTCAGGGAATTCGACCAGCGGTCGTAGCGCAGCCCGGCGGCGAACAGGATCTCGTCGGAGTAGATGTTGCCGATCCCCGCCACGAACTTCTGGTCCATGAGCAGCGTCTTGAGCGCCGTGGGGCGATCGGCCAGGAGCTGGCCGAAGCGGGCCCAGCTCATGACGTTCTCGAGGGGGTCGAAACCCAGGTGCGCGAGCTCGGGCACCTGGGCGGTGAGCTCGTCGGCGGTGGTGACGAACATCTCCCCGAAGGTGCGGGGGTCGACGAAGCGCAGCTGGCCGCCCTGGGTGAAGGTGATGATCACGTGCGTGTGCCGGCCGAGCGGGTCCTTGGGGCCCTTGGCCCGCAGCAGCTGGCCGCTCATGCCGAGGTGCACCACCAGCACGTCGTCGCCGTCGAGGCCGATGAGCAGGTACTTGCCGGCCCGGCGGATCGAGGCCACGCGCTTGCCTTCGAGCCGGCCCCGGAACTCCGGGCCGGTCTTGTGGCGGCGGATCGACCGCTTGCCCTTCACCTCCACCGACTTGATGCGCCGCCCCACGACCTCCTTGTCGAGGTCCCGCCGGATGGTCTCGACCTCCGGGAGCTCAGGCATCGCTGCCCACCCCCAGGTCGGCCGCCCGGTGGTCCTCGTGGCCCACCGGCTCGGGGCCGACGGCGGGGACGTCGTCGTCGACCAGCACCGTCCAGGCCAGACGGGCGGCGGCCTGCTCGGCGTCCTTCTTCGACCGCCCCTCGCCGGTGCCGAGATCCCGCCCGGCCACGAACAGGCGGGCGCGGTAGCGGCGGGCGTGGTCGGGGCCGGTCCCCTCCACCTCGTAACGGGGCAGCTGCCCCATCCGCCGCAGCACGAGCTCCTGGAGACGGGTCTTGAAGTCCTCGGCGCCCGGGCCGGCGGCCGACTCGTCGATACGGTCGTGGAGGAGGTCGAGCACCAGCCCCGCCGCGGCCGCGTACCCCCTGTCCAGATAGAGCGCCCCGATGACGGCCTCCACCGCGTTGGCGAGGATCGACGGCTTGGCGCGCCCCCCCGAGGCGTCCTCGCCCCGGCCCAGCAGGAGGGCGGGGCCGATGTCGAGCTCGGCGGCCACCTCTGCCAGCACGCCGGTGTTCACGACAGCGGCGCGCACCTTGGCCAGGGCGCCCTCGGGCAGCTGCGGGAAGGTGCGGAAACAGTGCTCGGCCACGACCAGGCCGAGCACGGCGTCACCCAGGAATTCGAGCCGCTCGTTCGACGGCACCCCCCCGGCCTCGGCACACCACGAGCGGTGCGACAGCGCCTGGGCGAGCAGCTGCCCGTCGTGGAACGTCGACCCGAGGCGCGCCGCCAGGGCGGCGAGCCCCGTACCGGCGTCGTCGGGCCCCGGCGCCGCGCCCGCGGGCTCGGAACCCACCAGGGCGCCACGGGCGCCCGGCCCGGCGCCCGTGGCGCCACCCAGACCGGCGGGGCCGTCGACCGTCTGTCAGCCCGCCCCTAGCTTGGCGACCACGTAGTCGACGGCGTCGCGCACGGTCCGGAGGTCCTCGAGGTCCTCGTCCTCGATGCGGAAGCCGACGGTGCGCTCGCCCAGCTCCTCCTCGAGCGCCTCGACCAGCTCGATCAGGGCGAGGGAGTCGGCGTCGAGGTCCTCGGCGAAGGACGACGACTCGCTGATGGCACCGGGCTCGATCTCCAAGATGTCGGCCAATTGGTCCCGGACCAGCTCGAACACCTCGTGGCGTTCCATCGGGCCCTTCTCCACGTGAGTCTCTGCTGGCACGGCGTCCCCTCGGGTGAGATGTCCTCGACATCCTATCCGGTCGGTCGCCCGCGGCCGATGAAAGCCCAGGTGAGAAGGGGTCTATGGCGGCGGGGCGACCGCCCGGGCCAGACGCTCGACCAGGCCCGCGGTGGCGACGTCGTGGGCCACGCGCACCGCGGAGACGATGGCCCGCTCGCCGGACGAGCCGTGGCTGATCACGCACACGCCGTCCACGCCCAGGAGCATGGCCCCGCCGATGCTGTCGGGATCGAACTCCGCCGCCAGGGGGGCGAGGCGTGGCAGCATCACCTCCGCCGCCCGCTTGGTGTCCTCGTCGGCGGCGAACGCCTCGAGCAGGGCGTCCATGAAGAACCGCAGCGAGCCCTCGAGGGTCTTGAGCGCCACGTTCCCCGTGAACCCGTCGGTCACCACCACGTCGGCCGGGGCGTGCAGCAGGTCGCGGCCTTCGACGTTGCCGACGAAGCGGATGCCGGGGGTCCGCTCCAGCAGGGCGTGGGTGTCCTTCACCAGGGGCGTGCCCTTCGACTTCTCCTCGCCGATGGACAGGAGCGCCACGGTCGGGTCCTCCACGCCGTAGCGCGCCGAGGAGTACGCCGCCCCCATCTGGGCGAACTGCACGAGCATGGCCTCGGTGCACTCGGCGTTGGCCCCGGCGTCGAGCAGGACGGCGGGGTGCGATCCGACCTGGGGGATGGGCGTGGCGATGGCCGGGCGCACGACACCCTTCAGGCGCCCCATGCGCAGCAGGGCGCTGGCCATGGCGGCCCCGGTGTTCCCCGCGCTCACCATCGCCAGGGCCCGGCCGTCGCGCACCGCCTCGGCCGCGCGCACCAGGGAGCTGTCCTTCTTCCGGCGCACCGACGACCCGGGGTCGTCGTCCATGGCGATGACCTCGGAGGCGGGGATGACCTCGATGCCGCCCGTGTCGCCGATCTGCTCCGGGGGGCCGACGAGGACGACGGGCACGCCGAGCTCGTCCACGGCACGCCGCGCCCCGGCGACGATGTCGTTCGGCGCGTTGTCGCCGCCCATGGCGTCCACCGCCACCGGCAGCCCGCCGGCGGGCGCCTCGGGCCGCGGCCGAGGCCGGGCCACTAGTCGATCTCGATCGCCTGCCGGCCCTTGTACCACCCGCACGTGGGGCAGACGAGGTGCGGGACCTTGGCGGTGTGGCACTGGGGGCACACGCTGCGCGCCGGCGGGCGCAGGACCCAGTTGGATGCCCGCCTGCTCCGGCTCTTCGCCTTGGAGGTCTTCTTCTTCGGGACGGCCATCGACGCTCACCTCGGGTCCGGAGCCGTCCACGATAGCCGCTGGCGCCGGAGGCCGGATTCGCTACCCGTCGCCGGCCGGCCCCCCGGGCCCGGCGCCGCCGCCGGGCACCCGCAGGACGTCGAGCGCGCCCCAGCGGGGGTCGCGTCGCGGCTCGCAGTGGCACGGCTCCTCGTTGCGGTCGGCGCCGCACTCCGGGCACAGCCCGCGACAGTCGGGACGGCACAGCGGCGCCGACGGCAGCTCGAGCAGCACGGCGTCGTGCACCAGCGGCTCGAGGTCGACCTCGTCGCCCTCGAGAGGGTACGTGTCCTCGCCGTCACCGCCCTCGGTGTAGAGCTCGCGCACGGCCAGCCGGAGCTGGCCCGATGCCGGCGCCAGGCAGCGACGGCACTCCCCCACCCAGGGCGCCACCACCGTGCCGGCCACCGAGACACCGCCCAGCACGGCCTCGACCACGACATCGGCCAGGAGCGACGCGCCCTCGGGCACCGCGCTGCCCGAGCAGTCGAGGCCCTCGACGGGGCCCCGGCGCTCCTCGTGCCAGCGCTCGCCGACCTCGCGGCGCAGCGCGGCGACGTGGACGACGAAGGGCCGGCCCGGCACGGCCGCTCAGCCTTCGTCCTGGTCGAAGAACCCCGCCTCTCCCTGGAGGGGGGAGGCCTCCGGACCGCCCCGGCGCGCCTCGCCGTCCTCGGGGAGCGGTGGCGGCACGGCCTGCAGCTTCTCGCGCCCCGACTGCACCGTCTTCAAGGTGCGCTCGAGGACGATCTCGAACGAGGCCAGCCGCTGGTCGCAGTAATCCTCGGCCTCGTGGCGCAGGCGACGGGCCTCCTCGCGCGCGTCGTCGAGTATGCGCTGGGCCACCTGGTTGGCCTGGCGGACGATCTCGGTGCGCTGCACCATGCGCTCGGCCTGGGCCCGCACGTCGTCGAGGAGGACGTCCGCCTCGCGCTGGCGCGAGGCCAGGAACTCGTCGCGCTCGCGCAGGAGCCACCGGGCCTGGCGCAGTTCGTCGGGGAGGCAGTCGAGCGCACTCTGCAGGAGGTCGAGCAGCTCCTGGCGGTCCACCAGCACCGAGGCCGACAGGGGCATGGTCCGCGCCGTGGACACCGTGTCGAGCGCGTGCTGGAGCAGGCCCTCGGCGCTGTCACCGCGCACGGGTGGCGCGTCGTCGACCCGGTCCTCGAGGAAGGCGTCGTCGCTCACGCGTCGAATTTCTTCTCGAGCCGGACCGCCACCGCCTTCGGCACGAAGGCGGAGACGTCCCCGCCGTAGCGCGCCACCTCCCGCAGCAGGCGCGACGCCACGAACGACACCGTCGAACTGGTGGGGATGAACAGCGTGTCGATGCCCGACAGCTGCCGGTTCATCTGCGCCATCTGCAGTTCGTTCTCGAAGTCCGACACGGCCCGCAGGCCGCGGATGATGGCGGTGGCGCCGATGTCGCGCGCCACGTTCACCACCAGGGTGGAGACCGACACGATCCGCACGTTGTCGAGGTGGCCGAGCGCGTCGGAGAGCATCTCTTCCCGCTCCACCAGGCTGAACAGGGGCTCCGCCTTCTGGGGGTTGCGCAGGGTCGCCACCACGACCTCGTCGAAGAGATGCCCGGCCCGCTCCACCACCTCGAGGTGGCCGTTGTGGAACGGGTCGAACGATCCGGGGAAGAGGGCGATGGTCACCGGGTGCCTTTCTGGGCTCCGAGGGATCGGACCACGGTGACGAGCGTACCGCCGTACCGCTTGTGCTTGACGGTCTCCCAGCCCCCGGGGGCCTCGACGGGCTGCCGGGTCTCGAGCACGGCCAGGGTGGCGTGGAGGCGGGCGAGCAGGGTGTCCCACGCCGAGAACTCGTAGGGCGGGTCGCACAGCGCGAGGTCGAATCGGTGGGGCCGCTCCAAGAAGCGCAGGGCGTCCTCCCGCACGACGCGAGCCCGGCCGCCGAGGCCCAACGTCGCCAGGTTGCCCTCGATGGCCCGCAGCGCCGCGGGGGCGCTCTCCACGAACACCGCCGACGCCGCCCCGCGCGACAGCGCCTCGATGCCCAGGGCGCCGCTGCCGGCGAACAGGTCGACGACCGCCGTCCCGTCGAGGTCGAGGAGGCTGCCGAGGACGTCGAAGATCGCCTCCCGCACCCGGTCGGCGGTGGGGCGGGTGGTCGTGCCCGCCGCCGTCTTGAGGGGCCGACCCCGGTGGTCGCCGGCGATCACGCGCACGGCGGCAGCGTAGCGGCGGGGCCCTGCGGTGCCCGGGGCGCCGTCAGCTCTTGCGCAGGTAGGTGGCCTCGTCCTCGTCCACGAACAACCGGACCTCGTCGGCCAGGCCGGCGTCGCCCCGGAGGTCGGGGTCGTCGGCCAGCATCGACTCCGCCACCCGCCGGGCGGCCTCCACCAGGGGGCGGTCGCCGCGCCGCAGCGAGGCCAGCTTCAGGTCGCTGCGGCCCTTCTGGCGGGTGCCGAGGATGGTGCCCTCACCCCGGAGCTCGAGGTCGACGTCGGCCAGCTCGAAGCCGTCGGTGCTGCGCTCGAGCGCCTCGAGGCGCGTGGCGGCCTCGGGCGAGGAGGTCTCGGCGAGCAGGTAGCACCACGACGGCCGCTCGGAGCGCCCGACCCGGCCGCGCAGCTGATGGAGCTGGGCGATGCCGAAACGGTCGGCGTCGCGCACCACCATGACCGTCGCCTCGGGGACGTCCACGCCCACTTCGATCACGGTCGTCGCCACCAGGACCTCGATGTCCCCGCGGCGGAAGCGCTCCATGACGCCTTCTTTGTCCGACGCTTTCAACTGCCCGTGCAGCAGGCCGATGCGCAGTCCGGCCAGCACCGTCGCCTCGAGGCGCTCGCGCTCCTCGGTGGCCGACGTGGCCTGGACGCGCTCGGAGCCCTCGACCAACGGGCACACGACGTAGGCGCGGTGGCCGGCGGCCACCTCGTCGCGGACCAGCCGCCAGGCGGCGTCCTGGTCGGCCGTCGCCCGCGCCCACACGGTGCGCACGGGCGTCCGTCCCGCCGGGAGCTCGTCGAGCTCGGTGACGTCGAGGTCGCCGAAGACCACCATGGCGGCGGTGCGGGGGATGGGGGTGGCGGTCATGACGAGCAGGTCGGGGTCGGCCCCCTCGCCGCCCGAGGCGTCGCGGCCCTTGGCCCGCAGGGCGTCGCGCTGTTCGACGCCGAAGCGGTGCTGCTCGTCGATCACGACGACCCCCAGGCTCGAGAAGCGGACCTCGTCGGTCAGCAGCGCATGGGTGCCGACGACCAGGTCGACGGTCCCGGCCCGCAGACCCTCGTGGAGCGCGGCCCGCTCGCGGGCCGGGGTGCGACTGGTGAGCAACGCCACCGCCAGCGGCCGCCGGCCGCCCAGGCGCCCGGGATCGGGCACGGCCAGGTCGGCGAGCAGGGCGCGCACGCCGAGGAAGTGCTGCTCGGCGAGGACCTCGGTGGGCGCCATGAGGGCGCCCTGGTGGCCGCCCTGCACCGCGACCAGCAGGGCCCACAAGGCCACCACGGTCTTCCCCGAGCCGACGTCGCCCTGCAGGAGCCGGTGCATGGGCAGGGCACCCGCCAGGTCGGCGCCGATCCCGGCCACGGCCCGTCGCTGGGCGTCGGTCAGCGGGAAGGGAAGCTGGGCGACGAACGCCCCCACCAGGTCGGGGCCACCGGGCGGGGGCGCCACCGCGTGCCGGATGCCGCGGGCGTCGCGCTCGAGGGCGTGGCGGCGCATCACGACCTCCAGCTGCAGGCGCAGCAGCTCGTCGAAGGCCAGCCGGCGCCGGGCGCGCTCGAGCTCGGCGAAGGTCGCCGGGGCGTGGATGCAGTGGAAGGCGCCGCCGCGGTCCATGAGGCCGAGCTCCACGCGCCAGGCCGCCGGGACGGGGTCGTGGAACGGGCCCGCCCGGCGCAGCGCCTCCTCCACCCACTCGCCGAACTCCCAGCCGGCGATGCCGGCCTTCTCCGAGGTCGGGTAGATGGGGACGATCCGGCCGGTGCGGTTCCCCACCAGGTCGACCACGGGGTTCGTGATCTGGCGCTTCCCTCGGTAGGTGTCGAGCTTCCCGAAGAACAGCGCCTCGGTGCCCACCGGCAGCTGCTTGGCCCGCCACGCCTGGTTGAAGAACGTGATGCGCAGCGTCCCGGTGCCGTCGTCCACGTCGAGCTCCACCAGGGCGCGGCCGTTGCGGGTGCGGCGTGCGCGCACCGCGGTCACGCCCGCCAGCACCAGGGACTCCTCGCCGATGCGCATGCCCGCCACGTCGGCCTGGCGGGTCCGGTCGATGTAGCGGCGCGGGTAGTGGGTGATGAGGTCGAGCACGGTCGCGATGCCGAGCGTCGACAGGGCGTCGGCCCGCTTCTCCCCCACCCGCTTGACCTCGCGCACCGCGATCGCGTCCAGGCGCCCCAGAGTCTGTCCGGCGGGCGCGGCCGTGGTCACTCGATGCTGAGCAGGTACGGGTACAGCGGCTGGCCGCCGTGGTGGACCTCGACGGCGACGTCGGGACGGTGCTCGGCCAGCCACTCGGTGACACGGCGCGTCTCCCCGGCCCCGGCGCCGTCGCCCTCGATGAGCGTGACGAGCTCGTGGTGGTCGCGCAGCAGCTTGCCGAGCAGCCCGCAGGTGGCCTCGGCGATGGAGTCACCCACCACCTCGATGCCGTCACGCGACAGGCCCATCCAGTCGCCGGTGCGGATGGGCCCGGCGGGCCCCGCCGCGTCGCGCACGGCCTGGGTCACCTCGCCCGCCACCACACGGCGCGCCGACTCCGCCATGGCGACGGCGTTGTCCTGCGCGCCGGCCTCGGGGTCGTACTCCAACAGCGCCGCGAACCCCTCGACGATGCCGCTCGTGGGCACCACCCGCACCGTCTTGGTGGCGAGCTCGCACACCTGCATCGCCACGGGCCGGATGTTGTCGTTGTTCGGCAGCAGCACCACCTCCTCGGAGGGGGCCGCCTCGACCACCGCGAGGATCTGGGCCGTGGACGGGTTCATCGACTGGCCGCCGGGCACGAGGAAGTGGACGCCGAGCGACCGGAAGATCCGGCCGATCCCCTCCCCGTTGGCGATGGCCACGACGGCGGTGCGCGGCGGCGGTCCCGTGTCGGCCGCGGCCGCGGCGGAGCGGGCCCCCTCCCGGACCCAGCGCTCCTCGTCGACCTGCTCGGCGAGGTCGGTGACCCTGATGTCGCGCGGCCGCCCGGCGTCGATGGCGGCCTCGATGGACGCGCCCACGTCGTTGGTGTGGATGTGGCAGTTCCACAGGCCCTCGCCGCCGACGACGACGATGGAGTCGCCGAGGCCCGCCCACACCTCTTTGAAGGCGGGGATGGTGTGGTCGGGCGCCTCCAGGAAGTACATGACCTCGTAGCGCAGGCCGTCCTCGGCGCCCGGCACCTCCTCCCCGAACCCCGCCTGCGGCAGGGCGTCGGCGGCCAGGGAACGGGCCATGGCCCGCACGGGTGGCGCCGGGGGCAGCGCCCGGCCGTCGAGCACGTTCAGGGCGGCGTCCAGCAAGAGCAGGTATCCCGCCCCGCCGGCGTCGACCACCCCCGCCTGGGCCAGGACGGGGAGCTGTTCGGGCGTGCGCGCCAGCGCCTCGGCCGCCGCCGCCCGGGCCGCCTCCACCACGGCCAGCAGGGACGCCCCACCGTGCGCCGACTGCCCGGCGCCCTCGGCCGCCGCCCGGGCGACGGTCAGGATGGTGCCCTCCACGGGGCGCAGCACCGCCTGGCGGGCGGCGTCGCTGGCGGCGGCGAGCGCCCGGGCCAGCTCCGTGCCGCCGATGGCGGTGTCGTCGACGGCGAGCGCTCCGGTGAGGCCGCGCAGCAGCTGGGACAGGATGACACCCGAGTTGCCCCGGGCCCCCATGAGCGATCCATGGGCGATGGCCTGGCACACCGCGGCCATGGGAGGATCCTCGTCGGCCGGGACGGGCGGGTCGGACGGGGCGCCGACCGTGGGCGACTCCAGGTGGACCAGGCCGTCCACGTGCGAGAGCTCCGCCACCACCGACTCCACCGTGAGGGCCATGTTGGTGCCCGTGTCCCCGTCGGGGACGGGGTAGACGTTCAGGGCGTTGAGCGCGTCCTGGTGGAGCCGCAGGGCGTGGCGGTAGGCGGCCATCGTCGACGCCAGGTGGCCCGCCCCGAGCCGGCTCAAGGTCTCCATGGCCGAGGATGCTAACCTTTGCGCCCGTCCGGATTACCCCCCCGAGGAGCGAGCGCGTCGTGGCTGCCGTGTGTGAAGTGTGTGGCAAGCACCCGTCGTTCGGCATGAGCCTCAGCCACTCGCACCGCCGCACCAAGCGGCGGTGGAACCCCAACATCCAGCGGGTCCGGGCTCTGGTGAACGGCACACCCCGCCGCCTCCATGTGTGCACCTCGTGCATCCGCGCCGGCAAGGTCACGAAGCCGCCTCGCCGCGTCGGCGCCCAGCCCTCCTGAGCACGCCACCTCCCGGCGCGCCCGGCCCCGGGCCGGGCGCCGGCAACGTCCCAGGTGGGCCCGCACGTCCCCGGCCGTCGTCGTTGCTCCGCGCCGTCGCAATTCGGTCGATTAGGGGCTTTGGCCCCTACAGCCGGTCCAGCGCGGTCATGATGCTGTCCACGTGATCGCCGCCCTCGTCGACCTCTCGCATCCGGGCCACTACCTGCACTGGGGGTTCATCCAGCTCAGCGTGGCCAACGCCGTGGTGATCCTGCTCATGGTCATCGTCTTCGCACTGGCCGTGGCGGTCCCCTTCCGCGCCGGGCGGAAGCACCGATGAGCGACACGATCCGCCCCGCGCCGGCGGGCCCCGAGCCGGTCGTCGACGAGGCCGGTGACTCGGCCGTCGCCGGCCTCGCCGAGCCGGTCGTCGACGACGCTCGCCCGCTGCCCGGCGACGAGCGGATGTGGAGCGCGCGTCTCCGGGGGGCCGCCATGCGCGCCCTGCCCCCCGGCAAACTCCTCCCCGACCGCCAGCCGAGCTACGTGGCGTCGTGGGTCTACATCTTCGGCGTCCTCACGCTGGCGGCCTTCGTGGTGATCCTGGTCTCGGGCGCGGTGCTCATCTTGAAGGGCCCGTCGTGGTGGCACCTGTCGACCACCGGTCTCTTCTTCAACAGCATCCACCTGTGGAGCGTGGAGCTGTTCTTCTTCTTCATGGTCCTGCACCTGTGGGGCAAGTTCTTCATGGCCGCGTGGCGCGGCAACCGGGCCCTCACCTGGATGACCGGGGTCCTGTGCTTCGTCATGTCCATCGGCGCCGCCTTCACCGGCTACCTGTCGCAGCAGAACTTCGACTCGCAGTGGATCTCGACGCAGGCGAAGGACGGCCTCAATTCCGTGGGCGTGGGGGCCTTCTTCAACGTGTTGAACTTCGGCCAGATGCTGCTGTGGCACGTGCTGCTCCTCCCGGTGGCCGTGGCGGCGATCGTGGGACTGCACCTGCTCATGGTCCGGCACCGTGGCGTCGTGCGACCGCTGCCGGCACGCGGGTCGCGCACCGGGCGCCACAGCGCCGGCGAGCGACCGGCGGTGGCGGGCACGGCGACGGCCGTCGCCGACGGCGGTGACCGGTGAGCGCGGCGACCGGCACACTCGGGTCGCGCACGCTGACAGAGGCGTCGCGCCAACCTGACCACACCCCTTGGGACGGCCCGAAGATCCGGTACGACCTCGCCAAGGAGTTCGTCATCGCGCTGGTGGTGATGGCGCTGCTGGCGGTGGTGCTGGCGGTGGTGTTCTCGTCGCCCGACGATCACCCCGTCACCATCCGGCAGTGGTCCCAGGCCACGCCCGGCGACTTCCTCGCCACCGCGGTGACCGAGCTCGACGGGTCGAGCGGCACCGCCGGCTACGGACCGCCCTACAACCCCTGGGCACCGGGCGAGGGCCAGAAGATCTTCCCGATCGGACTGCAGCGCTGGGCGGGTGTGCACATCCCGGTGAACACGGCCGACGACTTCGTGCTGTCGCCGCTACGCATCGCCGCGGCCAGCGACCCCACCCTGCACGCCGCGATCGCCCGGTACACGGCGGCCCCCGCCGACCAGCAGCAGGCCTGGACCACGGCCTACACCGCCGCCGTGGCCCACGTGGCCGTCAACGGCGCCACGGTGTCGCTGCGTCCCGGGCGCTACGGGCCGGTGGCGACCATGATGACGGGCCTGCTCGGGATGGCCCGGACCGGCAGTCTCGACGCCGACCTCCTGTCGTCGCCGCAGTTCTACGGCACCGACTACACGAAGCCCCTCCTGTTCATCGCCGACGGGTCGTTCCTCGCCGCCAAGGGGCAAGCCCAGCACCTGTCGGGCGACCAGTGGGGGATGATGAACGAGACCGGCAACTTCCCGGGCCAGGCGTGGCTGTGGCTCTACACCATGTGGTACCAGGTGTCGCCCTTCTCGACCTCGGCGAACGCCGACGCCCTGGTGTGGGCCCTCATGATGCTGCTCACCCTGGGGCTGCTCCTCGTGCCCTTCATCCCGGGCCTGCGCTCGATCCCCCGCGTCGTCCCGGTGTACCGGCTGATCTGGCGCGACCACTACCGCCGGCTGGCGGCCGAGCAGCAGTCGCTGTCCACCGGGGCCCCGCGCGCTCCCTGAGCGTTCGGCACGCCGCCGACCCCGCGCCGCCGGCACGGGGCACCCCGCCATACGGGCCCGGGCGCGCCCGGGCGCCGACGGGCACAATGCCTGCGTGGCAGCCGACGGCACGCGCATGACCAGCAGCCTCGGCACGGACACCGACGTCCTGCTCGCCGACGGCACCACTGCGCACGTCCGTGCCATCCGGCCCGACGACGCCGAGGGCCTGCGGGCGTTCCACGCCCGGTTGTCGCCCGAGAGCGTGATCCTGCGCTTCTTCGGCCCCCACCCCCGCCTGTCGGAGGCCGAGGTCGAGCGCTTCACCACCGTCGACGGCGTCGACCGCCTGGCGCTCGTGGCCGTGCGGGCGGGAGACATCGTGGCCGTGGCCCGCTACGACCGGTCACCGGGCAGCGACGCGGCCGAGGTCGCCTTCGTCGTCGACGACGCCTTCCAGGGCCGGGGCCTCGGGACCATCCTGCTCGAACACCTGGCCAGCGCGGCGAGGGCCCGGGGCGTGCGACGCTTCGTCGCCGACACGCTGTCGGAGAACTTCCGCATGCTCGGGGTCTTCCGCGACGCCGGGTTCGCCCGGCAGTTCACCCGGTCCTCCGACGTGATGCGCGTCGTGCTCGACATCGCGCCGACCGCCGCGGCCCGGGAGGCCGCCGACGAACGCGACCGGCAGGCGGTGGTGCGCTCCATGGATCGCCTGCTGCGGCCCGGCTCCATCGCCGTGGTGGGGGCGTCGCGCCACCCCGAGGCCCTCGGCCACCTCCTGGTCGCCAACCTGCTGGCCGGCGGGTTCACCGGGCCCGTCTACCCCGTGAACCCCTCGGCGACGTCGGTGGCCGACAGACGCGCCTGGCCGGGCATCGAGGACACCCCGGGTCCCGTCGACCTGGCCGTGGTGGCCGTGCCGGCGGACGCCGTGCGATCGGTGGTGGAGGCATGCGGTCGCAAGGGCGTCGGCGCCCTGGTCGTCATCAGCGCCGGGTTCGCCGAGACCGGCGCCGACGGGGCGGCGCGCCAACGCGAGCTGGCGGGCCTGGCCCACGCCAACGGCATGCGCGTGGTCGGGCCCAACTGCTTCGGCGTGCTCAACACCGATCCCCACGTCTCGATGAACGCCACCTTCGCCCCGGCCCCGCCGGGGCGCGGGCCCGTCGGCATTGCGTCGCAGTCCGGCGGCCTGGGCCTCGCCATCCTGGCGGAGGCCGGCGCCCGGGGGCTCGGGCTGTCGAGCTTCGTGTCCCTCGGCAACAAGGCCGACGTGAGCGGGAACGACGCCCTGCTGTGGTGGGAGCAGGACCCCGCCACCGAGGTGGTGCTGCTCTACCTGGAGTCCTTCGGCAACCCCCGGCGGTTCGCCCGGATCGCCGGGCGCCTGAGCCGGACCAAGCCCATCGTGGCCGTGAAGGCCGGGCGCAGCGCACCGGCGGTGCGGGGGGCCGCCTCCCGTACCGCCGCGCTGGCCGGCCCCGACCAGGCCGTGGAGGCCCTGTTCCGGCGGACCGGGGTGATCCGGGCCGACACCACCGAGGAGCTCTTCGACGTGGCTGCCGTGCTGGCGCTCCAGCCCCGGCCGCGCGGGCGGCGGGTGGGCATCGTGGGCAACAGCGGCGGACCGGGCGTGCTCGCCGCCGACGCCTGCGTGGGCCACGGGCTCGCGGTTCCCGAGCTGTCGGCGGCGGGGCAGGACGCCCTGCGCACCCTGCTCCCCGCCGGCGCCGGGGTCGCCAACCCCGTCGACCTCGTGGCCTCGGCGACGGCCGACGACTACCGGCGGGCGATCACGACGCTCGCCCGCAGCGGCGAGGTCGACGCCGTGCTCGTCATCTTCACACCGCCGGTGGTGACGCGCGTCCACGACGTGGCCGTCGCCGTGGCCCGTGCGACGGACGAGGCCTGCGACGCCGTCACCGTGGTGGCGAGCGTCCTCGGGACGACCGAGGCCAGGAGCGCGCTCCTCGGCGCGCGGCGCCCGGTGCCGTGCTTCACCTATCCCGAGACAGCGGCGCGTGCCCTGGCACTGTCCGCCGGGTACGAGGAGTGGCGGTCACGCCCGCCCGGGACGGAGCCCGTGCTCGACGACGTCGACCCCAACGCGGCACGGCGCGTCATCGAGACCTTCGCCACCGACGCGCCCGACGCGCCCGACGCGCCCGGGGCCGACGGGGCCGACGGGGCCGACGGGGCCGGGGACGGTACCTGGGTGACCGGCGCGCACGCCCGGGCGCTGTTGCGCGCCTACGGCGTCCCCACGGCCCCGGCCGGCGCCGGGACGCAACCGGGGGTCGCACCCGGGGTGCAGACCATCGCGGGCTTCGTGCAGGACCCGGCGTTCGGCCCCCTCATCCTCTTCGGGCTCGGCGGCACCGCCGTCGAGCTCCTGGGCGACACCGCCACCCGGCTGGCGCCGCTCACCGACGTCGACGCCCGCGAGCTCGTGCTCGGGCTGCGGGGTTCGGCCCTCCTGACGGGCTACCGGGGGAGCCCCCCCGTGGACGTCGACGCCCTCGTCGACCTGCTGCTCCGGCTGGGGCGCATGGCCGAGGACCTGCCGGAGCTCGCCGAGGCGGACTGCCACCCCGTCGTCGCCACGCCCGCAGGCGTTACGGTCGCCGACGCCCGGTTCCGCCTGCGCACCGCCCCCGAGCCCGCCGACGACCGCCGCCGTCTCCGCTGACCCCCACCCACGGCCCTCCACCAGGGACTTTCGGACCCGGTCGGGGGACCTTCGGCTCTGCCGGGCAGTCCACCGCGTCCGGCATCGTGGACCCAACGGACCGGGAACACCGGACCGGGCCCCGGCCGAGCGCCGGGGAGGACAAGGAAAAGGAGTCGACCATGCGGCGCAAGACGTTCGACATGATCCTCACAGCGGGCGGCGCGGTCCTGGTCGTCGTTCTTCTCGCCGCAGGTGGGCTGGGCCTGTGGGGCTACAGCTACGCCAACAGCAACGTCCACGACCAGCTGGCCCAGCAGCAGATCACGTTCCCGCCGCTCGGCAACGCGGCACTGGCGAGCCCGAAGATCGGCCCGTACCTGAACCAGTACGCCGGACAGCAGCTGCTGACCGGGCAGCAGGCCGAGGCCTACGCCAACCACTTCATCGCCGTGCACCTGAGCGAGATGCCGTACGGCGGCGTGTACGCCAAGGCGAGCGCAGCGGCGCAAGCCGACCCCACGAACACGACCCTCGCCGGCGAGGTGAACACCATCTTCAAGGGCACGACCCTGCGGGGCCTGCTGCTCGAGGCCTACGCCTTCTGGACGATCGGCCAGGTCGCCCTGGTGGGCGCCATCGTGTCCTTCGTCCTGGCGGGCATCATGCTCGTGCTGACGCTGCTCGGGATGTTCCACCTGCGGCGGGTGCCCGAGGACGCCGAGTTCCCGAAGGCGCATGCGGCGGACAAGGTGCTCGTCACCGCGTGACCTGAGCACCCGGGCCCACACCGGGCCCGAGGACGAACGACCGGCGGGGCGTCGCATCCGGCGCCCCGCCGGTCGCGCGTCCGTGGACCGACGCACACGGGCAGGCGCTGCGGGCGGCGGGCGGACGAGCCCGCACCGGCGCCCGCGGTCAGGACTTGTGCTTGCGCTCGGCGAGACGGGCGGCGTAGACCGCGGCCTCGGTCCGGCGCGCGAAGCCCATCTTCGACAACAGGTTGGACACGTAGTTCTTCACCGTCTTCTCGGCGAGGTAGAGCTCGTCGGCGATCTGCCGGTTGGTCTTGCCGTCGGCGATCAGCTCGAGGATGTTGCGCTCCTGGGCGGTGAGGCGCGCCAGCCGCTCGTCCTCCACGTTCTCGCCGCGCAGGCGCTCCATGACCTGCCGGGTGAGCGAAGGGTCGAGCAGCGACTCGCCGGCGGCCACGCGGCGCACCGCGGACACGAGGTCGCTCCCCTTGATCTGCTTCAGGACGTAGCCGCTGGCCCCGGCGAGGATGGCCGAGAACAGCGCCTCGTCGTCGGCGAACGAGGTGAGCATGAGGCACTTCAGGTCCGGCATGGCCGAGCGCAGGTCCCGGCACACCTCGACCCCGTCGCCGTCGGGGAGCCGGACGTCGAGCACGGCCACATCCGGCTTGGTCGACGGGACGCGGGCGAGCGCCTCCTGGGCCGTGGCGCCCTCGCCCACGACCGTCAGGTCGTCCTCGCTGTCGAAGAGCTCACGGAGCCCTCGCCGGACCACTTCGTGGTCGTCGAGAAGGAACACTCTGGTGGTCACGCCTCGCCCACCTTCCTGGCGTTCACGCCGAGATTCTGCCTAGCACACGGGCACGGGATCAGGACACCGCCGGCGGCGGCAGCGGCACCCCGGGCACCGGCGGCATCGAGCGCCGGACCCGCCACACGACCTCGGTGCCCCCCTCGGACCGGGGACGCACCTCGCACGACCCCCCGAGCAGCTTGGCCCGCTCCTCGAGCATGGGGATCCCCCGGCCGCCGGCCGCCGGCCGGGCGAAGCCCATGCCGTCGTCCACCACCCGCAGGACGAGCGTGGTGTCGTCCACCTGGACGTCGACCTCGAGCACGCCGGCGCGGGCGTGACGGGCCACGTTGCCGATCGCCTCGCGCAACGACACCAGGAGGTGCTCGACCGTCTCGGGTTCGAGGTCGTCGATGGGGCCGTCGAGGTCCACCCTGGTCTCGAGGTCCAACCCCGCGGCGGCATCGTCGACGAGCCCGAGGATCTCCTGGCGAACGGCGGCCCCGGTGATCCGCCGCGTCCGGTTCATGGCGAAGATCGTCGACCGGATCTGGCGGATCGTGTCGTCCAGGCCGTCGAGGGCCTCCTGGAGCCGGGCGGCGACGGCCGGCTTCCCCTCCAGGCGCATCGTCCCCTGCAGGGAGAGGCCGACGGTGAACAGACGCTGGATGACGCTGGCGTGCAGGTCCCGGGCGATGCGCTCGCGCTCCTCGGTCAGCGTCAGCTCGCGCAGCCGGCCATAGAGGCGCGCCTTGTCGATGGCCAGCCCTGCCGCCAGCCCGAGCGCCCCCACGACGCCCTCGTCGTCCTCGGTGAAGGAGTCCGCCCCCTGCTTGTCGCACAGATAGAGGTTGCCGAAGGCTCGGCCCCCCGCGGTGATCGGCGCCCCCAGGAAGGACCGCATGGGCGGGTGGCCCGGGGGGAACCCGGCGCGCTCGGGGTGCGCCTCCAGGTCGTCGAGGCGCAGGAGCCGGGGGTCCTTGATGAGCAGCCCGAGGATCCCGAGGCCCTCCGGCAGGGTGCCGATGGCGGCGGCGTCCTCGGGCGTCATGCCCACCGTGACGAACTCGCCGAGCCCGGTGCCCTCGGCGTCGAGAACCCCCAGCGCGCCGTAGGACGCACCGACCAGGTCCACGGCCGTCTGCGTGATGGTGCGCAGGACCACGGTCACGTCGAGGTCCTCCGCGACCAGCAACATGGCGTCGATGAGCGCCTGCAGCCGCTCCGGGTCACGGACCCGGTGGAATGGCACGTGGAGGAGCCTACGCCTCCTGTGGCGCCACCGGTACGGCTGATCAGACGACCTCGGGCGCCGACGGCGGCCTCCAGGCGTGCTCCCACCCGAGCGCAGGCACGGGGGCGCCCCCGAGGATGCGCTCGTCGCGATCGGCGGTGCACCTGCCGATCCGGACCGGGAGCCCCAGACCCGCCGCCGCGAACGCGGCCAGCAGACCGCCCGGGTCGGGCGTGGCCACGACGAGCTGGTAGTCCTCGCCGCCTCCCAGCGCCTCCTCGGACGTGGCCCCGGCGGCGACGGGCACCTCGTCGAGGCGGAACCCGACCGCCGACGCGTCGGCCACGTGGCCGAGGTCGGCCAGCAACCCGTCGGACACGTCGACCATGGCCGTGGCCCCCGCCAGCCGCGCCACCTCCCCCTCGGCCAGCCGCGCCCGGGGGCGGCGATGGGCGGCGACGAGCGCCTCCTCGTCGCCGGGGCGGGGTGCGCCCGCCGTGCCGGTCCCAGCTGTCCGAGCGGCTCGAGCGGCGCCGGCTCGGACCCCCGATGCCCGCGCCCGCAGCACCCGCAGGCCGGCGGCGGCCGCCCCGAGCGGCCCGGTCACGAAGAGGGTGTCGTCGGCGCCGGCCCCGGCGCGCCGGACGGGACCGGGGGTGGTCGCCACGTGGCCGATCACCGCCACGGCCACCACGACCTCCTCCGCGGTGGACAGGTCGCCCCCCACGATCGGGCAGCCGTGGGCCCGGGCGCAGCCGGCGATCCCGTCGTAGAGCAGGCCGAGGTCCGTGGTGGGCGGCCCGGCCACGGCCACGACGGCATGGCCCGCCCGGCCACCCATGGCCGCGATGTCGCTCACCGCCGCCGCCACCGCCCGCCACCCCAGGTCGGCGAGGCTCAGGACTTCCAGGTCGGCGTGGACGCCCGCCACCGCCATGTCCGTCGTCAGGAGGAGCCGGCCCTCGGCCGGGCCCAGCACGGCGGCGTCGTCGCCGATCCACACCTCCCCCGCCGGCGGCCCCGGCAGTCGCCGTCGCAGGGCCTCGATGGCGGCGAACTCACCGCCTTCTCCTCCCCCCGTCCCCGGCCCGCCACGTGGCGTGGCGCCAGAGTTGGGGCTGGGCATGTTCAATGCCTAGCATTGGTGTGCTCGAACAGCCGGCGGACCGCAACTCGTCGCGCCCAGACGCCCAGCCAAGCCCTTCGGAAGCCCGACCCACTCCCGCGAGGAGGTGCGGGCAGCCGGGCAGAGAGGACACACCCCGACAATGCCGCCGACCGCCAACCGAAAGCTCCTCGCCTGGGTCGAGGAGGTCGCCGCCCTCACGGCGGCCGACAGGGTGGAGTGGTGCGACGGCAGTGACGCCGAGTACGAGCGGATGTGCCAGCTGCTCGTCGACAGCGGCACCTTCACCCGGCTGTCGGAGGCCAAGCGGCCCCGGAGCTTCTGGGCCGGCTCGGACCCGGGGGACGTGGCCCGGGTGGAGGACCGCACCTTCATCTGTTCGAAGAACGAGGAGGACGCCGGGCCGACCAACAACTGGCGCGACCCCGACGAGATGCGGGCCACCCTCACCGACCTGTTCCGGGGTTCGATGCGGGGGCGCACCATGTACGTGGTGCCCTTCTCGATGGGCCCGCTCGGCTCGCCCATCGCCCACATCGGGGTGGAGATCACCGACTCCCCCTACGTCGCCGTGTCGATGCGGATCATGACGCGCATGGGCGCCGACGCCCTCAAGGTCCTCGGCGACGACGGCGATTTCGTGCCCTGCCTGCACTCCGTGGGCAGCCCGCTCGAACCGGGCCAGGCCGACGTGGCGTGGCCCTGCGACGCCGAGCGCAAGTACATCGTCCACTTCCCCGAGACGCGCGAGATCTGGTCCTACGGCTCGGGCTATGGCGGCAACGCGCTGCTGGGGAAGAAGTGCTTCGCCCTTCGCATCGCGTCGGCGATGGCTCGCGACGACGGCTGGCTGGCCGAGCACATGCTCATCCTCAAGCTGACCTCGCCTGAGGGCGACGTCCGCTATGTGACCGGCGCCTTCCCTTCGGCGTGCGGTAAGACGAACCTCGCCATGCTGGTCCCCACCGTCCCGGGGTGGAAGGTCGAGACCATCGGCGACGACATCTGCTGGATGAAGTTCGGCGACGACGGCCGCCTCTACGCCATCAACCCCGAGGCCGGCTTCTTCGGGGTGGCCCCCGGCACGAGCACCGAGACCAACCCCAACGCCATCGAGACGCTGCACAGCAACTGCATCTTCACCAACACCGCCCTCACCGACGACCGCGATGTGTGGTGGGAGGGCATGTCGACGACGCCGCCCGCGCACCTCACCGACTGGACCGGCCACGACTGGACCCCCGACGCCGCCACGCCCGCCGCCCATCCCAACGCCCGCTTCACGGTGCCCGCCAGCCAGAACCCGGCCTGCGCGCCGGAGTGGGAGGACCCGCGGGGCGTGCCCATCTCCGCCATCCTCTTCGGTGGGCGGCGCCGGTCGGCCGTGCCGTTGGTCACCGAGTCCTTCGATTGGGCCCACGGGGTCTTCCTCGGCTCGATCCTGTCGTCGGAGACCACCGCCGCGGCGGCGGGGGCGGTGGGCAACCTCCGGCGCGACCCCTTCGCCATGCTCCCGTTCTGCGGGTACAACATGGCCGACTACTTCGCCCACTGGCTGCGCATCGGCAAGTCGGCCGACGAGAGCGCGCTGCCGCGTATCTACTACGTCAACTGGTTCCGCAAGGACGCCGACGGCCGCTTCCTGTGGCCGGGATACGGCGAGAACTCGCGGGTGCTGGCCTGGATCGTGGAGCGCACCACCGGGCGCGCCGGGGCCGCGACCACGCCCCTCGGCAACGTGCCGTCGACCGATGCCCTCGACACCGAGGGACTCGACATGTCGGGGGCGGACCTGGCCGAGTTGCTGCGCGTCGACGCCGACGAGTGGCGCGCCGAGGTCCCCCTCATCCGCGAGCACTACGCCCGCTTCGGCGACCGCCTGCCGGCCGAG
Organism: Acidimicrobiales bacterium; assembly: GCA_035531755.1. Classification (NCBI taxonomy): domain Bacteria; kingdom Bacillati; phylum Actinomycetota; class Acidimicrobiia; order Acidimicrobiales; species Acidimicrobiales bacterium. The sequence goes on from DATKSK010000021.1 coordinate 21,390, forward strand.
CTGGCCGAGCAACTCGACGCACTCGAGAACCGGCTGGGCTGACGTGCCCCTCTGGCCTGAACCGGGGTGCCTGACCAGGTCTCCTGAACCGGGGCGCTGACGCGGGTCGCCTGAACCGGATCGTCTGACGCTGGTCGCCTGATGCTGGTCGCCTGACCCAGGAAGGCGGTACGGCGCCGGCTCAGGCGCTCAGGGCGCCACCCACCGGTGGCGCAGGGCACGTCGACTGGTCAGGTACGACAGGCCCGACACGGCCGCCACGGCGGCGATCACGATGTCGCCGGCCCCGAGCGGCAGGTTGGTCACCACGGGCAGCAGGGCCCCGAGGACCCACACGAGTTGCAAACGCGTCTCGAAGCGCGCGAATGCCCTGCCCTGTCCGCTGGTCGGGACGTAGCGCTGCACCAGCGCGTCGAACGCCGGCTTGGCCGCGGCCGAGGCCAGGCCGATCACGAACGCCAGCAGGACCTGGATGACGATGCCCCCGACGAGGCCCGCCACCGCGCCCGCCAGCGCCACCAGCCAGATGGAGAGGGCGAGCATCTGCGGCTCGGTCAGGACGCGTCGGGCCCTCGGCACGAGGATCACGCCGACGAGGGCGCCGGCCGTCGACGCCGCCAGCATGAGGCCCAACCACGCCTTGTCGTCCGCGATGTGCATCCGTCGCAACGAGAACGCCAGCAGGAAGGTGAGGAACCCCACCAGGCCGCGCAGGATGGACATCGCCGACAGCGCCAGGATGACCTCGGGGTGGGTGTTCACCCGCGGCCCCAGTGCCCCGATCGGCGTGTCCTCGTCGTGCTCCGGGGCGTGGGCGTCGGTGGCGTGGGTGGCTGGCGCCGTCACCGATGCGGCGACCGCGGGCCTGCCGGTGGTGGGGTACGGCCCGTCGCCCCAGGCGCGGCGCAGGGTGCGGCCGACGGGCAGGCGCAGTGCCGCCACGGTGCCCGCCACGAAGACCACCATGTCCAAGCGCAGCACCCAGGGGCCGCCGAAGAGCTGGAGCACGGCGACGCCGGGGATGGCCGCCGCGAACCCCGCCAGCGAGGCCAGGAGCCCCAGCCGGGCGTTGGCCGTGGCCAGCTGGTTGCCGTCGGCGGGGGGCACGCCGGTGCCGTCGGGAGCGCCGGGCCCGTCCCCACCGGCGCCGACCGCCCACGGGGCGCCGACCATGAGGGGGACGAGCGACCCCTTCGTGACGAGGTACACCTTGGACAGCACCAGCATGGCGAACGCCTCGGGGAACAGCAGGAGGCTGCCCAGCGCGCCCGCCATGAACAGCGACATCACCGCCCGGGCGGCGGCCGACACCGCCACCGTGGCCCGCCGGGCCCCGCGGCTGCGGTCGATGACCGGGCCCAGCAGCGGCGCCACCACCGCGAAGGGCGCCATGGTGAGCAGGAGGTAGAGGATCACCTTGCCCTTGGCGGCGTCCGGGGAGATGTTGAAGAACAACGACCCGGCGAGCGAGATGGCGACCAGGGTGTCCCCGGCGGTGAGGACGACGTGCGCCAGGGCCAGGCGGCCGAACGGCGTCCGCTGGTCGAGGAGGGCAGCGAGGGCATCACGCACCTGGCGCGCGATGCGGGCCGACGCCTCACGCCCTCGACCTGGCACCCGGCCAGACTACGACCCGGTGGCGGCGGTCCCGTCGCCACTACGATGACACCAGGCCCGGGGGTCCGTGGGGCCGGCTCGACGGAGGAGGCCGCCATGGCGGTGACCGCATACGTGCTGATCCAGACCGAGGTCGGCAAGGCCGCGTACGTCGCGCAGCAGGTGCGTGGCATCGACGGGGTCGTGTCGGCCGAGGACGTGACCGGGCCCTACGACGTGATCGTGCGCACCCAGGCGGCGTCGGTCGACGACCTCGGGCGCATGGTGGTGAGCCACATCCAGCTCATCGAGGGGATCACCCGCACGGTGACCTGCCCCGTCGTGAACCTCTGAGCCTGCTCAGTCGACGGCGCCGGCGGCGCGCAGGGCCCCCAGCCGTTCCTGATCGATCCCCCACGCCCGCAGGGCGTCGTCGGTGTCCTGCCCGGCGACGGGCGGCGGCCGGTGGACCTCGGCCGGTGTCCGGCTGAAGCGGGGTACGGGTCCGGGCTGCACCACGCCCTCCACCTCCACGAAGGTGCCGCGCTGCACGTTGTGGGGATGGGTGTGCGCCTCCCACGGCGAGAGCACCGGCGCGCCGCAGGCGTCTGTCCCTGCGAAGGCGTCGGCCCACTCGTCGCGCGTCCTCGTCCGGAAGACCGCCGCGAACCGCTCCTTCATCGCGGGCCACTGCTCCCGGTCGTTCTGGGCGGGCAGGTCCTCGCCGTCGAGCCCGAGCACCCGGAGCAGCTCGGCGTAGAACTGGGGCTCGATGGCGCCCACGGCGAACCATCGCCCGTCGGCGGTGTCGTAGACCTCGTAGTACGGGGCGCCGCTGTCGAGCACGTTGACGCCGCGCCCCTCGGTCCACAGCCCGAGCTGGCGGAAGGCGTACGTCATGGTCATGAGCGACGCCGCACCGTCGACCATGGCGGCGTCCACGACCTGGCCGCGCCCCGAGCGCTGCGCCTCCACCAGCGCGGCGCACATCCCGAAGGCGAGCAGCATCCCGCCGCCGCCGAAGTCGCCCACCAGGTTGAGCGGTGGCACCGGGCGCTCCCCCGCCCGCCCGATCGGCCACAGGGCCCCCGCCAGGGCGATGTAGTTGATGTCGTGCCCGGCCGTGGAGGCGAGCGGGCCGTCCTGGCCCCACCCCGTCATCCGCCCGTAGACCAGGCGGGGGTTGCGCGCCAGGCACGGCTCGGGGCCCACCCCCAGGCGCTCGGCCACCCCCGGCCGCCATCCCTCGACCAGCCCGTCGGCCTGGGCGACGAGGTCGAGCACGAGGGCCACCCCGTCGGGGTGCTTCAGGTTCACCGCCACCGACCGCCGGCTGCGGTTGAGCAGGTCCCAGTGCGGGCCCGCCGTGGCCACCGGCGGGGTGCCGGTCGCCCGGTCGACGCGCAGCACGTCGGCACCGGCGTCGGCGAGCAGCATGCAGGTGTAAGGGCCCGGGCCGATGCCGGCGAGCTCCACCACCCGCACGCCCTCGAGCGGGCCGCTCACGGCGCCACCGCTCGCGTGCCCGGCACCGCCGCCGGCTCGCCCGCCGGGGCCGGCGCCCGCCGGGCGTTGGCGACGACGGCCGCCACCACCCCGGGCCACGTGGCCGGCGGGATCTCGTGGCCCATGTCCGGGACCACGAGCAGCTGCGCACCCGGGACGGCGCGCGCCGTGGCCTCGCCCCCGTCGAGCGCCACCAGCGTGTCCACGTCGCCGTGGACCACGAGCGTCGGCGCCCGTACGCCGGCCAGCGCCGCGGTGCGGTCGCCTGACGCCACGATGGCCATGATCTGGCGCCCCACCCCCGCCGGGTTGAGGCCCCGGTCGTAGAAGCGCTCGAAGCGCCCGCGCCGCCAGGCCTCGTCCACGAGCGCCCCGCGTGACCCGATCACCCGGGTGTTGGCGAGCTCGGTGGTGACGTAGGCGTGGCGGTCGGCCGGCGGTCGCCGCATCACCACCGCCATGGCCTCGTCGGTGGGCAGGCCCACTCCGGGCGCGCCGGTCGTGGACATGATCGAGCACAGGCTGCGCACCCGGGCCGGGTGCCCGATGGCGAGCGCCTGGGCGATCATGCCCCCCATCGACGTGCCCACCACGTGGGCGTCGCCGATGCCGAGGGCGCCGAGCAGGCCGGCGGTGTCGCCGGCCATGTCGTCGAGGGTGTACGCCACGGCGTCCCGGTCGCCGCGCCGGATGGCCCCGAGGTCGGGCCCGGGCCCCGCCGCCATCGACGTCGACCGGCCGGCGTCGCGGTTGTCGAAGCGCAGCACGCGGAATCCTTCGGCCACGATCAGCGCGCAGAAGTCGTCGTCCCACCCGATGAGCTGGCGCCCGAGGCCGGCGATGAGCACGACGACGGGGTCCCCGGCCGCGCCGAGCAGCTCGTAGCAGAGCTCGACGTCGCCGACGGCCACCCGGTCCATGCCCGGATGCTGGCCCCGGGGGTGGGTGGGGGTCAAACCGGTCGTGCCATGCTCTGGCCCCGATGGCCCATCCCCCCGAGCCGGTGCCCGGTGTCCCGGTACGCGCCCACAGCCCCGGCCGGGTGAACCTCATCGGTGACCACACGGACTACAACGAGGGCGTCGCCCTCCCCATGGCCGTCGACCTCGGGACCACGGTGACCTTCGTCCCCGACGGCGGGGACCGCGTGGTGCTGTGGTCGGCCGACGAGCCCGAGCCCGCCGACGTCGACGTGCACGTGCCGTTCGACCCCGCGCTGCTCCGGGCGGTGGAACCGCGCTGGGCGCGCTACGTCGCCGCCGTGGTGGCGGCGGTGCACCCCGCGTCCGGCGGGCGGGGGCGGGTGGCGACGACCCTTCCCATCGGGGCCGGGCTGTCGTCGAGCGCGGCGCTCGAGGTGGCCACCGCGCTGGCGCTCGGGCTCGAGGCCGAGCCGGTGACCGTGGCGCGCCTCTGCCAGCGGGCCGAGCAGGCCGCCACCGGCGTGCCCGCGGGGCTCATGGACCAGCTCGTCGTCAGCGCGGCGCGTCCCGGCCACGCCCTGTTGATCGATTTCGCCGACCTGTCGACCGAACACGTCGCCATCCCGGCCGGCGCCGAGGTCGTGGTGGTGCACTCCGGCGAGACGCGCACGCTCGACCGCTCCGCCTACGCGGCGCGCCGGGCCGAGTGCGAGGCCGCCGCCCGCCGGCTCGGGCCGCTCGGGCGCCTCGGGCCGACCGAGGCCGCCGGCATCCCGGACCCGGTGCTGCGCCGCCGGGCGCGCCACGTGGCCAGTGAGTGCGAGCGCGTCCGGTCCGTGGTCGGCGCCCTGCGAACCGGGGACCTGGCCGAGGCGGGACGGCTCATGACCGCCAGCCACCACAGCCTGGCGCACGACTTCGACGTGTCGACGCCCGCGCTCGACGCGCTGGTGGCGTGGCTCGGGGCGCAACCGGGCGTGTTCGGGGCCCGGTTGACCGGGGCCGGGTTCGGCGGGTGCGTCGTGGCGCTCACCGAGCCCGGCGCCGTCGACGTCGGCGCCCTGCCCACGCCGGCGTGGCGGGTGCGCGCCACGGGCGGTGCGAACGTGGTCTCAGGCCTCTGACCAGCGTCGGGGCTCGAATTGTCGAGCTGGGGTGATGGAAACGCCGACACGACGCACGAGTACCTCGTCGTGGTGCTCGCGAACAGGAGAACAGCGCGTGCACACACTCCGGACGGCCATCGAGCGCGGACGGCTCGAGGCGCAGCGGGGGCGGACGGCCGATGGTGGGCGGTCGGGAGTGGCGTGCCTCATCGGACGGCAGCGCTCAGGGCGACGAGGGCGGCCTCGAGGGCGGCGACGGGGACCGCCTCCTGGCGGACACAGCCGTGGACGGCGCGCACGGGCGCAGTGGCCTCCCACGTCGTCGGGCCGAGCCAGGACTCGTCCACCGGGCCCCAGTCGACCTCGCCGGCGGTGGCGACCGGGCAGCCCACCATTGCCGACCACAGCGGGTCCGCCGGGCGCAAGCGCACGAGGCCCGCTCCGAGGGCGGTGGCCGCCGCGCCGGACGCGATCCTCAGCCCTTCGGGATCCAGGTCGCCCCAGTACCAGATGGCGGCCGGATGCCGGTCCTCCCAGGCGAGGGCGGCGATCGAGGACTCGACCGATGCCCCTGACCCGAACGCCACCCGGCCGATGGGGCCGGCGATGCGCTCGAGGATCGTGGAAGCAGCCCAGAACGGGTCGGAGTTCTCGACCACGAAGACCTCGGGCCCGTCCCCGACGCGGCGCATGGCGAGGGGTGGTGGATAGCGCCTGGCGCCGAGGAGCTCGAGGCTCAGACGCCCGGGGCCGAAGAGGGCGGACTTCGTCAGGTCGTCGAGGCGCTTCTCGTCGCCGAAGATCTCCGATGACCGCATGCGGAGCGGCAGCGGCTCGTCGCCTTCGGGCCCTCCGCCTCCCAACCAGTCGTCGACGGCGAGGAGGTCGGTGACCAGGCGCTCGGTCAGTGTCGTCAGGGACGCCACCCAGGCGAGCTCGGGGCACCAGGGGTGGCTCCGCCACGTGCCCGGGCGCCGGGCACGGCGCGCCCCGGGGACGGTGACGAAGAAAGGCAGGGCCGGCGTGGTGCTGCGGTCCCACGAGGCCGCGGCGGGGAGCGTGAGGTGCCCGATGGCGGCGAGGTCGTCGAGCGAGGCGACGAGCAGCTCGAACTGATCAGCGCGGCCCCGCAGCTCGGGGGCGGCCTCGGACCACGACCGGAGCAGGGCGCCGAGAGGGAGCTTCACCCGGCCGGCAGCGTCGATCCGGGCCCGCAGGCGCTCGGTGCGCGAGGTGACCACCGTCACCCGGAGGTGCCCGTCTCCGGCGGTGTGCCCTCCGGCGCCTCGGCGCCGTTTGCCGTCGGCCGCACGTCGGCGCCCTGTCCGTCGGGGGGAGCGGCCGGCACCACCGTCGGGAGGTCGGCGGCGACGGTGTAGCCGGTCGCGCTCAGGAAGGCGTTGTCGGTCTGCTCTCCGTGGTCGCCCAGGACCGAGGCGCGTACGGCCGAGAGGAGCTCGGGGTCATCGACCCGCAGGTAGTGCAGGCCGCGGCGCTGGTCCCGGTCGTTGCGCAGCCGCAGCACCCGGGCCCGAGGCCCCTCGAAGGAGGTGAGGACCGCCGGGTCGTCCAGACCCGTTGCACACACCAGCTGGATCCCGGCGCGTGCGGCGAGCGCCTGCTGCATCCGGATGAGGGCGGGGTTCGACGCCGCGCCGAAGGGGTTGTCCGCGATGAGCACCCCCGGCGGGCGCGCCCGGCTCGTACGGTTCTGGGCCCGCACCCTGGCCAGCGTGCAGTACAGGAGCACCGCCAGTGTGAGCTCCTGGCCACCGGAGTACTCGCGCTCGATGCGGTCGGGGCTGCGATACGCCAGGGCGAAGTCGACCGACGGCTTGAGCACCTGCACCCGCCACCCGCCGCCGGCACCGGAGCGGACCGTGTCGCGAAGGGCGTCGGCCAGCCACCGGGTGGGCTCGGGGCGGCGCTTGGGGTCGGCGGCCAGGTACTGCGCCCACTCGTCCACCCGGGCGGCCAGCTTGCCGTGGACGTCGGGGGCCGGCGCCCGATCGAAGTCGATCCGGAAGGCAGGCTTCCCCGACAGCTCGCCCAGTCCTTCGGGCATCTGTGAGCAGCGCGTGACCTCGCGCAGCATTCGGAGCTGGGCGTCGCACATCGACTCGAGCTGACCCACGAGGATCGCACGGTGACGGTCGAGGTCGGCCAGGTCGGCAGCGAGGCCGGCGGCCCGGATGCGGGCGTCGCGGGCCCAGGTATCGGCCTGGGGGGCGACGTCGTCGATCTCCGCGCTCTGGCAGCGGTCACGCAGCGTCGAGACCAGCGCGCCGTACTGACGCGAGGCGGCCGTGGTGCGGACCTTGGAGTGGGCCGCGCTGCGCGCCTCGGTGGCCATGGCCAGCTCCCGGCCCGCCGCCTGCCAGTCGGCGGCGCAGACCGAGAGCGCCGCGGTGGCGTCGTCCTTCCCGCCGACGAAGGCGGGGGCCGTGATCGTGTCGTCGGCCGGGCCGAGCCACGAGGTGGCGACGAAGAGGAAGTCCTCCGCAGCACGCCGGGCGTCGGCCAGGTCGGCCTTGGAGCGATCGAGGGTCGACGCGAGCCGGCTCAGGCGCTCGCGATCGACGGCGAGCAGGTCGTTGACCCGTTCGAGGAGGTCGCCGGCGCGTTGCGCATCGGCCGGCACCCACTCGGTCGGCAGTGTGACGTGCACCTGGCGGTCCTCGGGGGAGCGCTCGGCCAGGGTGCGCACCGCATCGGCGTGGTCCTGATCGGCGCGGGCCTTGACGGCGAGCTGGCGACGGTGCTCCTCCTCGGCGTCGGCAACCCTGTGGGCGAGCAAGGTGGCGTTGGATGCCTCGAACATCCCCAGATACTCCGACGCGGTGGCGCGAGCGGTGGCGTCGATGGTGTCGACCACGGCGCGGGCGTCTGCCACCTCGCGGCTGGTCCGGTCGAGCCGGTCCGCGTGGTCCGACCCTCGCTCGGCCTCCGTCAGCTCCTCGCGCAGAGCGCGCAGCGTGGCGGTGAGCTCGGGGAGCGGCGTGGCCGGGACAGCGCTCGCGGGCTCGATGCCGACCTCGGCCTGGTCCCTGCGGGCGGCGCGGCCCTCGGCGCGCGCCGTCGCGGCGGTCTCCTGGGCCCGTGCTGCAGCGGCACGGGCATCGCGCCCGGCGTCGGTCGCGGCGCGCTCGTCCCGCTGGGCGCGTTCTTGAGCGTCGACCACCCCGGCGCGGCGCGCGCCGGCGGTGGTCGCGGCGGCTTCCCGAACGGCAGCGGCGCGGGCCCGCTCGCCGCGGGCAATGGCGTCGGTCATCTCTGCACCGACCTCCCGCAGGCTACGGGTGGCGCCGGCCCGGCGCCCCTCGGCGTCGCCCGTGGCCGCACGGAGTCGGGCGACCTCTGCGTCCGCGTCGGCGACCGCGGCCTCTTCCAGGTGGATCTGTTGGACCAGTGCATCGTGGGGCTCGGCGTTCCAGCGCCCGACGAAGCTGGTGAGCTCGGCCGCGACCCGGCGCTCCGAGGTGGCCGCCGCTCGGGCGTGCCCGGCGCGGTCGGCAGCAACCCTCCGTCGGTCTCGCAGTTCGTCGGCCGTGCGCTGCGCCCACGCCGGGTCCCACAGGGCGCGATGGGGCTCGACGACGCCGCGGGTAGGGCTCGACGTGCGGTCGTGGGCCGCTTCCCGGTCCCTGTCGGCGGCGATCTGCGCGAGCTCGCCCGCACTCACCACGACAGCCAGGCGGGGACGTTCTGCCCGGCCTTCGAGCAGGGCGAGAGCCTCGGCCAGTCGGGCAGGGTCGGTGACCACGATGCCGTTCGCCAGCTCGGGGTGCGCCTCGATGACCCGACGGGCGAGGGTGGGGTCGTCGTGGTGGGCGAGCCAGTGCCACCCGGTGACCGCGCCGATGCCCCCGTCCGTGAGCGCCCGGCACAGGGTTTCGATGTCGTCGACGGTGACGAGCATGTCCCCGGACTCGAGGGGCGCGAGCTCGCGGTCGATGGCCTGGACCTCGGCGTCCCGGTCCGCCGCTTCGCGCTCGGCCTCGGCGGCACGTGTCGCGCACCCTTCGGCCACCCGCGAGGCCATGGCGACGTCGGTGATCTCACCGCCGGCCTCGGCCCGCACGGCCTCGTCGGCATTGAGCCGGCCGATGTCGTCGAGGTAGCGCGTCTTGCGCTCCGTGAGGGTGTCGCGGCGGCGGCGGGCCTCGTCGAGGGTGGCCCGGGCCGTCTCGAGGCGCGGTGCGAGGGCGGCCAGCTCGATGTCGGCGGCGTCGAGTTGCTCCCCCGCGCTCGCCTCGCGTTCGCGCAGCAGCCCAACCGTGCGCTCCCACCGCGCCTCGGCATCGGCGGCGCGTTCGGAACGCTTGGCGTCGCCGGCGCTGACCAGGGCGCCGAGGGCGGTGCGGGCCGCCGTCTCCGCCGCGGTGATGGCGCTCAGCTCCTGGCGGGCCGCGCCGCGTGCCTCGAGCGCGGCGGTGCGGGCCCGCTCGGCGCGCTCGGCCTCCTCGGCGTGGCGGGCGACATCGGCCTCGGCCGCCGTCACCCGCTCGTCGGCTTCGGCGGCCAGCGCCGCGTGCTTGGCGGCCAACGCCGCCCCGACCGCATCGACCCGGGCGCGCAGGGGGGCCAGCTCGCCCTCCGCGCTCTCGTAGTCCCGTCGCGCCGCGTCGGCCACGGCGTGTGCGTTGGCGAGGCGCTGGACCGGCCCGACCGCTTGCCAGGCGTCACGCTCGGCGGCGGCGGCCTCGAGCTGTGCGCCCACCGTCGCGAGCCGCTCCTCGGCAGCCGCGACCTCGAAGCGGGCCAGTTCGAGGCGCAGCTGGGAGCGGACATCCTCGTTGCGCCGAACGGTGGCGGTGAGGGCGGTGACCTCGGCGCCCTGGGTCTCGACGCGTTCTTCGATGGCCTTTGCCGCCCGGTCCTCGTTGTCGGCGCGACCGGTGAGCGCCGCCGCGAGCTCCGCCCCCCGGTATCCGGTGTCTCGCTCGGCAGTGCGTGCGTCGCGCAGGCGCCGGTCGGCCGATCCCAGGGCTTCGAGGTGCTCGACCATCGCACCACAGAACACGGCCTCGACCTCCCAGTCACGGCGTTGGGCCGACGAGGCGGCGTACTCGCGCAGGGTCGTGGTGAACGCGCCGATGGCGTCGATGTCGTTGAGGACCTCGACGAAGAAGCGTACGACCTCTTCGCCCGAGGTGAAGCGCTTCACCAAGGCGCCGGCCCCGCCCTCCTGGTCGTTCATCCGCATCTGGTAGCGGAACAGCTCAGGGTCCAGCGGTGTCTGCTCGTCGAGGACCCGTGCCCACTCGCCTTGCTGGGAGGTCCAGATGAACCGCGCGCTGGGCCGCGCGGCGAAGACCTCCTCGGTGCGGGCCCGGAAGTCCTCGAGGGTCCGGCGTGTGCGCGCGTCGGTGTTGAAGGGCAGGTCGTCGATGCCCAGCTCCTCGGAGCGGAAGGTGTACCAGGCGCGCTTGAGGTCTGATATCGGCGCCACGCCGCCCGGGCGGGTGCGATTGGGCCACTCGTAGACCGCCCCGGTGACGAAACGGCCCACGCCGGTGGCCTCCCACTCCAGGACCACGTGCGCGGTGTCGCCGCTCTGGACGTATTCGCCGATGTTGGCCTTGCCCACCTGGTGCTTGGCCGCCGTGACCAGGACCGAGCAGGCCAGGGTGATGAGCGTCGTCTTGCCACCGGTGTTGGTCAGCGCCAGGAGGCTGCGGGCCGACGCTGCTCCCTCCGGCGTGGTGAGCGCGAGGTCCAGAGGGTCGGAGCGCGCTTCGTCGGGGCCGACCGAGCGCAGGTGGAGGCGGCGCAGGGCCAGGCCCGGCGGTTCGGCCTCGAGCGGGGTGGCGTCGGGGATCATGAGGGTCATCGGGTCTCCGCGGGGGCAAGGGAGCCGAGGTCGGCGGGGTCGAGCGGCTCGTCGGACGCGCCGTCGGCGTCGACTGCGGCCGTGTCGGCGGCGACGATCTCGTCGGCGGGCTCGTCGCGCACCGCCTCGAGCAGGGCGCGGAAGAGGTCCGAGTCCTCGACGATGCTCCGCGCCACCAGCCGCATCCGCGGCGTGGCCCGCCAGGTCCCGTCATCGTCGTCGGAGGCCCTCAGGAGCAGCCCCTCGTCCTCGAGGAACCGGCACACCTTCTTCACCAGCCCGACGCGGTCCTTGGCCGAGGCCCGCTGCGCCGCGGCGCGGCCGCGTCGCAGCGCTGCCCACTCGCGCCACAGCTCGCGCTCTTCGGGGCGATCGGCGTCGGGGTCGCCTGCCTCATCGGCGAACCTGGCGACGAGGCGCTCGAGGTACTCGGTCACCCCGGCCGCGCTCACCCGCGCGACACGCAGCGGGTCGTCGAGGTGCTGTGGTTGGGGGTAGCAGACCTTCACCACGCACAAGAGCACGACCCCCGACAGCGCCCGGCCCCCGGTCGGGTTGGTCCGGGCCATGAACTGGGAGAGCGGCATGCGCAGCGGCGAGTCGCCACCTGCAGTGGCGATGACCCCGACGTCGCCGTCGACGATGAGGGTGAGCCCCGCCCCGGCCGCCACGGAGTCGCAGACCTCGGCGAACTCCGCGTCCTCGTCGTAGCGCTGGACGAGTCGCTGGTACCGCGCGTCGCGGGCCGGGCGCTCCTTGGGGCGCGCGCAGTACCCGAGGAGGCGCCCGGCGTCCGCCAGGTCGTCGCTCGAGACGGCCGGGGTCATGAGGACACCTCCATGGTCGTGAGGGTGGCTTCGGGCGTTTCGGGCGGGGTCGGACCGAGGACGACCGGTGCGAGGAGCAGGTCGTCGGCGTCGATGCCAGCAGTGGCGAGGCGGGTGCCGGTGGGGATGGCCACGACGACCGCAGTGTCGCGCTCGGCCCCGGCGAAGGGCGTGGCGATGTGTTCGTGGGCCACGTGGCAGACCGCGGCCACCAGGCCGGACCGATCGAGGGGTGAGCCCTGGACGTCGAGGTGCTCTTCGGCGACCGACAGCGCGCGCTCGATGAGCGTGCCGAGCCGAGTGGGCGCGGTGAGCGAGGCGATGAGCGCGTCGGCCAGGCCCCAGTACGGCTCCCACCAGACGATGGCGGCGGTCTCGGCGAAGGTGGGATCGGGCAGCGGTTCCCCCGTCGCCGGATCACGCGGCGCCTCGAAGAGCTCGTCGAGGAGGACGGCACCCGAGGCGAGCGCGGGCTGGTGCAGCCCCCCGACGCGCGCCAGGAGCCCCTCGCACCACGGGGCGACCCGCCGAGTGGGGGCGCCGAGCGCGGGCAGGACCAGGTCCGCTTCGACCTCGGCGCGCTGGCAGCTCCCCGGGGAGCGGGCGAATCGCTCGTCCTGGGCGCGGCGCAGCTCTCCCCGGGCACGCAGCAGGTGGCGCTGGAGCTCGCTGTGGCGCTGCCCACTTTCGCGCAGGAGGGTCACGAGCCGGTTCGCCGTCTGGCGCAGGGCTGTGTCCGTGGCGGCGGCGCGGTGCCCCTCGATGGCGGAGACCAGCGCCCGTTCGCTGGCGAGGCGCTCCTCGACGTGATCGAGGGCTCGGGCGAGGATGGCGGGGACCTCCTCGTCCCAGTCGAAGGCGTCGGGGTCCACGAGGGTATCGCGGACCACACCGCGGATGTACTCCATGTACTGGATGGTGACGTAGCGCTTCGTCTGGGCCACGGCGACGGCAGAGTCGAGCGCGCCGCGGCGCACCAGCTCCTGGATCTGGAAGTCCGACGCGATGGCCGCGCTCTCGGGGTCCATGTCGAGGGCGTTCACGAGCACGTTGACGGCCTGCGCGCTGGCACGCAGATGCGTCGTGTCGTCCGCGTTCCACTGCTCGTAGAGCAACTGGTAGCTGTGCACGCGCCGGACCGGGGCGTCGCCGGCGTGGTCGACGTAGGTGTACTCATGGGGGTCTTCGCCGACGAGGGCGCGAAGGACGCGGGCGGCCACCGCGGCGTGCTGCTCGAGCGGCGCCCCCGGGCACTGGCGGGCAGCCTCGGATTCGAGGTACGTGCGCGCGTCGTCGTAGAGCATCCCGGCCGAGACCCCCATGGCCAGGGCCACCTGGTCGATGACGGCAAGGCCCAGGCTCATGAGGTCGTAGTCGTCCCAGAACCCGCCCCCGTAGGACTCCTTGTTGCGGTCGAGGTCGTGGAGGGGGCGGGTTGCCGACACCGACTTCGTCCTCCGGACGACGGCGGTGTCGTCGGTGGGGATCCGCAACAGCGGCGAACCGAGAGGGTCGCCGAGGGCCGACACCTCGACACCGAGGTCTTCGCTGGCGGCGGCGTCCGTGGCGCGGCCCTCCTCCTGGTCCTGCGTGTCGCCTGCCCTCATCGTCGCTCCTCCGCCCACCGGCACCAGCGGGCGCGCGGCGTCGCTGGACCACGCCCCAGTGTGCCAGGGCGCTGTGTCGCCGCAGTCGGGGCCGGGCGTGCCGGCGTTGCACCCCGACCCGTCGAGTGGCCGGTGTGGCGGTTGGGGCCGACCACGGATATGACCTCTCCGATGCCCACGGCGATCGGGGGCAGCCACGTCACTTCGACCGGGACCTTCGAGGGTCCGCCTCGGGGCCCGTGCCCGGGTGCAAGGCGTGCAAGTCGGCCTGGCGGCCCCTGCCCTCCCTCTTCATCGTGTCGGTGACGGTCCACGGCGTGACCTGCTCGACGTCCTCATCATGCGGTGTTGACCTCACCATCATGCGGTGTTGACCTCACCGTCGTCAGAGCCGGTCGAGCAGCTCCGCCTTCTTGGTGGCGAACTCGGCGTCGGTCACGATGCCCCGACGCCGCAGCTCGTCGAGCTCCACCAGCAGGTCGGCGATCGACGCCTCGCCCCGAACGGGCGCGACTCGCGTCGTGCCCGAAGGCGGCGTGTCTCCCGACCCGGGGCCGGCGTCGTCCCACGTCCGGCGCGTGGTGCCGGCCGGGGTCGGCCCGGGCCGGCGGTGGACGGCGTCGATCTGCTCGGTGATGACCGCCTGCACCGCCGCGGGCCGCGGCACGTGGTCGAAGACGATCACGCCCGTCTCCCCGCCCATCTCCACCAGGAGCTCGCCGCTGCGGAACAGCCTGGCGGCGATCGACTGGTGGTACGAGAGCTGGTTCACCCGCTCGAGCCGCAGCTCGAGCCCGTTGCGCGAGAGGACGCCCGAGCGCTGCACGATCCGGCTCGTGGTGACGACCAGATTGGTGGCGAACCAGCGCACGAGCCGCCCCGCCAGCCACAGCGCCGACACCGACACCGACACCAGGAGCAGGTACAGCACCCCCACCGGGGCGTGCGGGAAGGAGGCCACGACCGCGATGGCGAGGACCACGACGGCGACGGCGACGACCAGCGGCCAGCCCAGGAACGCCCAGTGCGGCCGGAGCTCGACGATCACGTCTTCGTCGTCGGTGAGCAGCCGGCGGGGAAATGGCATGCCCGCCCAGCGTATCCCCGTGCCTGGGAAGACAGCGGGAATCCCGGGCGCCGGCGGCCCGACGGTGCATCGGCGCGGCGCCCTGTAGGCGGCGCCCGCTCAGGCGAGCTTGCCCGCGATGCCCCCGGCGCTGCGCAGGACGGTGCCGTCGGCGCCCGCCGCGGAGTGGTGCACCGCCGGGCGCTCGAGGGCCTCGGTGATCAGCGCGTCGAGGAGCCCGAGGAACGGCACCGGCGGGTCGACCCACAGGTAGCGCGCCAGGGAACCGGGGATCGTGTTGACCTCGTTGACGAACAGCGTGTCGCCGTCCGACAGGAAGTCGATGCGCGCCACACCGCGCACGTCGGTGAGCGCCATCACGCGCCGCGCCACGTCGTGCAGCGCCGACACCAGCGGCCCGGGCACGTCGGCCGGGACCTGGCGCGGCGCGCTGGCCATCCCCTCGCCGCCCACGTACTTGTCGGCGTAGCCGAGGATCTCCGACGCCGGGGTCGTGCGCAGCGGCCGCTCCACCGCTGACAGGGCGGGCCGGGGCCAGGCCCGCACGGCCAGGTTGAGGTCGAAGAGGTCCGGGCGGTACGGCTCGACCACGGCCCCCCGACGCAGGTGGGGGTTGGCGCCGAGACGGCCGACGGCCGTCCCCAGGTCCTCGACGACCTCGATGCCGATCGACGACCCGCCGTAGCGCGGCTTCAGGATGTAGGGCCCGGGGAAGCCGACATCAGCGCCGTCGGCCCCCAGCAGCGCGCGCGGGAGCGCCGGCAGGCCGGCGGCCCCCACGACGCCGGCGAACGCCAGCTTGTCCATGCCCAGTGCGGCGGCGGCCACCCCCGGGCCCGTGTAGGCCAGACCCGCCAGGTCGAGGGCGGCCTGGAGCGACCCGTCTTCGCCCGGGCCGCCGTGGCAGCAGTTGACCACCACGTCCACCATCAGGGGCCGGGGCCGGCCCAACCGGCCGCCCGCCGGCACGAAGCCCGCACCTTCCCCCCCGGCCACCAGGCGCAGGCCCTCGGCGGCGCGGGGGACGCCCTCCACGAAGTCGACGGCTTCGAGCCCGGCGTCGACGCGGAACCACTCCCCCGTCTTCGTCCAGTACAGGCCGGTGACGTCGCGCCCGGCGCCGGCGAGCTCGTGCGCCGCCTGCAGCCCCGTCAGGATGCTCACGTCGTGTTCGGGCGACGGTCCCCCGAAGGCGACGGCGGCGTGGGCGGTGGTGGCGTTCAACGGTCTGCTCCCGAGCTCGGTGAAATCGCGGGACGCCACGCGGGGGGCGGTCCGGGCGCGCTCAAGGGTAGTGGTCGGGCAGGTCGTTCTCGTACAGCACGACGTCGCCCCGCCCGAGGTGGGCACGCACCCACCCGATGGCCTGGTCGCGCGTCCGGACCACCACCACCCGGGCGGGCCGGGAACCGGCGGGCTCGCCGACCGCCGGGGCGCTCGTGCCGGAGGACGCCCGGGCGCCGCGCCGCAGCGCCCGGCGGTTGGTGCGGCCCACGACGACGAGATCGGTGGCGACACCGGCCGCCTCCCGCGCGAAGCGGGCATTCTCCTCGGCCTGGCGGGCACCGAGCTCGACCATCCCGGGCGTGACCACGACGCGCCGCTGCGCGCCCTGTCCCAGACGCTCCAGCGCCTCCAGCGCCGCCCGGGCGCCGGCGGGGTTGGCGTTGTAGGTGTCGTCGAGCACGGCGAACCCCCCCGGGCTCACCGACGGCTCCAGCCGGTGCGGCGACGCCGGCAAGGTGGCCAGACGTCGGGCCACGTCGGCCGGGGGCACGCCGAGCTCGACGGCCACGGCGACGGCGGCCGCCAGGTTCCCCGGGCGCACGTCCACCTCGACATCGCGGGCGATCTCCTCGCCCCGGACGTGCACGCGCCGCCCGCCGGGCCCCCCGGTCACCGCCACGTCGGCCCCGGGATCGCGCCCCGAGGCGCGCCACACGGTCGTGCCCCCGGCGGCGGTGGCGTCGGCCAGCGCCGCGAGTCGCGGGTCGTCGACGACGAGCACGGCGCAGCGCGCGCCCGCCAGGATCTCGGCCTTCGCCCCCAGGACGCGCTCCTCGGATCGGAATCGCTCCAGGTGGACGGGGCCGATCGCGGTGATCACGGCCACCTCGGGCCGGACCCACGTGCACAGCTCGGCGATCTCACCGGGTCCGTACGTCCCCATCTCGGCCACGAACACCTCGGTGCCGTCGGCGAGGTGCTCGTTGACGGCCCGGGCCAGCCCGGCCCGGTTGTTGAAGCTGGCGGGGCTGGCGACGACCGTCATGGCGCCCCCGACCAGGTGGGCGACGTACCCCTTGGTGCTCGTCTTGCCGTAGGAGCCGGTGATGGCCACCACCCGGGGTGCGACCCGGCGAAGGCGCGCCGCGGCCCGCGCCACGTGGGCCCCGGCCAGGCGCCGTTCGAGTGGTGCCACGAGGGCGCAGGCCAGGTCGACGAGGGCCGGGGCGGCCAGCGCGGCGGCCGCCGCGCCGACGGGGCCCTGCCCGGCGAGGGTGGCCACGGTGACGGCGGCGGCCTCGAGGACGATCCACACCACGGCGAGCGTCCGCAGGCGACGTGTCCACGCCAACGGTGCGGTGCGGCCCCGCAGGCCCAGGCCGACCGGGCCCACGGCGACCACCACGGCGGTGGCGAGGGCGGTGACCGGCCACCGCGACGCCAGCACCACGCCGGTGACCGCCACCGCCAGCCCGAGCGTGTTGACGGGAACGACGGCCCCCCACCGGACGGCGAAGCGCGACGCCGAGTCGGCGAGATAGTGCTCCCGCTGCGCCACCCGCAGCCACCGGACCCCGGAGAGCAGGATCGACAGCCCGCAGGCGGCCACGACCACCGAGCGCAGCACGTGGCCGTCGCCGCCGAAGGACGCCCCCAGGACGACTCCGGCCGCGCCCGGTGCCGGAGCGGTCACGTCCGTCGGGCGAGCGCCCGCTCGACGGCGGCGCGCAGCTCGCCAGGGGCGGTGAGCGGCGTGAGGTGACCCGCCCCCGGGCACACGGTGAGGCGGGCGTCGGGCAGCGCGTCGACGATGGCGCGCGCCACCGACAGGGGTGCCTCGGCGTCGTCGTCCCCCCACACGAGCTCCACCGGGCAGCGCACCGCCGCCAAGGCGTCGTCGTAGCGCTCGTTCACCAGTCGCACGAGGATGTCGCGGATCACACCCTCGGCGGCGCGGTAGTCGGCCGAGCCGTGCCGACGCCGGGCGCGCTCCATGCGGGCGTCGCCGACGAGATGTGCCCGGTGCATGGCACGGGCCACCCGGAACACCACCGGAGGACGCCGGCGGCCGCCACGCGCGACCAGCGGCGCGCCACTGAGCACGAGCGCCCCGACCAGCTCAGGCCGCGCCGCCGCCAGCCGGACGGCGATGCGCCCTCCGAGCGAGTGCCCGACCACGACGACGCGTCGGGCGCCCCCCTCGCCACCGCCCCCCTCGCCACCGCGCTCCTCTCGGGCGCCCCCCTCGCCACCGCGCTGCGGGGGCGCGTCGAAGAGCCGTGCCACCGCGGCGGCGTAGTCCACCGATCCCCAGGCGACGGCGGGGGCCGGGGTGGCGCCGAACCCGGGCAGGTCGGGCGCCAGGGTCGGGAGCGGGCCCTCCGGCCACGCCGGCCCCACCGACCCGGCGAAGTCGGCGTGGGTCCGCCGCCAACCGTGCAGGACGAGCACCGACGGCGGCCCGTCTCCCCAGGTCTCGCCATACATCGCCCCACCGCCGAGCGACCGCAGCACCCGGGCGAGGCTAGTGCCGGTACCCGCCGCCCCCGCCCATCCCTCGCCCCGACACACCCCCCCGGTACGGTCGCCCCGGTGACACGCTCCATGCCCCGCGAGCCCGACGTCCCCGGGCTCCTGGCGGGCCTCACGGAAGCCCAGCGACGGGCGGTGACGTGTGACGACCTGCCGCTGTGCGTCCTGGCGGGCGCGGGGTCGGGGAAGACCACCGTCCTGGCCCGGCGCGTCGCCCGGCGCGTCCTCGACGGGTCGGCGGCCGCCGAGCGCACCCTGGTGGTCACCTTCACCCGGAAGGCCGCGGGCGAGCTGCGCGACCGGCTCGGTCGCCTGGGGGTGCCGGGTCGGGTGTCGGCCGGGACCTTCCACGCCGTCGCCCTGGCCCAGTTGCGGCGCCACTGGGCGGACCGGGGCGTGCGGCCCGCGGTGCTGATCGACGATCCCTCCCGCCTCGTGCAGGCGGCGCTGGGCCCGGCCCCCGCCGGCACGGGGAATGTCGCCGCCGTGCTCGCCGAGCTGCACTGGGCCCAGGTGCGCATGCTCGGGCCGGACCGCTACGCGTCGGCGGCGGCGGCGGCCGGGCGGGCCGCGCCGCCGGGGCTGACCCACCACGAGGTCGCCGAGGCCTTCGACCGGTATGTCGTCGAGAAGGACAAACGGGGCGTCATCGACCTCGACGACCTCGTCACGCGGTGCGCGATCGTGCTCGAGGACGACCCCGAGGCCGCGGCCGCCCAGCGCTGGCGCATCCGCCACGTGTTCGTCGACGAATTCCAGGACGTCAACCCGGCCCAGTGGCGACTGCTCATGGCCTGGCTCGGCGACGGGCGCGATCTGTTCGTGGTCGGCGACCCCCGCCAGGCCATCTACTCCTGGAACGGCGCCGACCCGACGCTGCTCGACCGCCTCCCCGTGCTCCTGGCGGGCACGGCGGTCCTGCACCTCGACGACAACCACCGGTCCACGCCCCAGGTGGTGTCCGCCGCCCGGGCCGTCCTCGGCGGCCACCCGGGCCGGGCGTCGCGGCCCGACGGTCCGTGGCCCGTGATCGAGGGCTTCGACGACGACGACAGCGAAGCCGCCGCCGTCGGGCGCTGGCTGCGCCGGACGCACCGGCCGGGGCATCCGTGGTCCCACCTGGCCGTGCTGGCACGGACGAACGCCCGCCTCGAGCCCGTCGCCCGGGCGCTGTCGGCGGCGGGGATCCCCGTCCGCCTCACCGGCTCCACGACGGCGACCAGGTGGCGCGGGGTGCTCGCCGAGCTCCGGCGGCTGCCCGACGGTCGCCCGTTGCGAAGCGCCCTCGCCGAGATGGTGATGAGCCGGGAGTCGCAGCGGCTCGACGATCCCGGGCGCCTCGGCGGCCCACCGGCCCCGACGGCACCGGGCGCCCTCCCGCCCGCCCTCGCCCGCCTGGCCGACGAGCACGCGCTCGAGTCCCCCGACGCCACCGTGGGCGAATTCCTCGAATGGCTCGCCGCCGGCGGCGAGGGCGAGGGGGCGCTCGACCCGGTCGACGGCGTCGAGCTGTCGACGTTCCACCGGGCCAAGGGGCTCGAGTGGCCGGCGGTCGCCGTGGTCGGCCTCGAGGACGGCATGGTCCCCATCGCGTACGCGGTCACGCCCGATGCGGAGGCCGAGGAGCGTCGCCTGTTGTACGTCGCGCTCACGCGGGCCGAGGACGAGCTGTGGTGTTCGTGGGCCCGCACCCGCCGGGCCGGGGACCGGACGTGGCGCTGCCGGCCGTCGCCGCTGCTGGCCGCGGTGGAGGAGGCGAGCAACGCCGATCGGCCGAGCGGCGACCCCCGCCTGCTGGCGTCCCGGGTGGCGTCGCTCCGGGCGCGGTTGCCCGACGCCGGCTGAGCCTGCCCGAGGTTCGGGGCTACACCTCGACGTCGACGAGCACCGGAGCGTGGTCGGAGGGCTGCTTCCCCTTGCGGGCGTTGCGGTCCACGAGCGCATAGGTGACCTTCGCCGCCAGCGGCCGGCTCAGCATGACCAGGTCGATCCGCAGTCCCATGTGCTTGTGGAAGTTCCCGGCGCGGTAGTCCCACCACGTGAACAGCCCGTCGTCGCCGTAACAGAGCCGGAAGGCGTCGACGAGGCCCCAGTGCTCGAGCGCCTGCACGCGCTCGCGCTCCGGCGCAGTGACGTGGGTCGAGCCCGCGAAGGCGGCCGGGTCCCAGACGTCACGGTCGTCGGGGGCGACGTTGAAGTCCCCGCACACCGCCACCGGGTCGGTGGGCGTGCAGTTACGCGCCAGGTGCTCGCGCAACGCGTCGAGCCAGACCAGCTTGGAGTCGTAGTGCTCGCTCCCCACGTCCCGGCCGTTGGGGACATACACGCTGTGGACCCGGACGCCCCCGCAGGTGGCGGCCACGATCCGGGCGCCCTGGGCGTCGACGGGGCTCCCGAACCCGGCGGCCACGTCCTCGAGGCCGACGCGGCTCACGATGGCCACACCGTTCCAGCGGCCGTCACCGTGGGACGCCGATTCGTAGCCGAGGGCGGAGAACGCCATCGTGGGAAAGGCCGCGTCGGCGAGCTTGGTCTCCTGCATGCACAGCACGTCGGGTCGTGCGTACTCGATCCACTCCTCCACACGCGCCAGGCGCGCGTTCAGCGAGTTGACGTTCCAGGTGGCGATACGCACGTCGGGCGACCTCAGGCGTCCACGATGACGAAGAGGAGGTCGGCCTCGCAGGCGAGCTGGCCTCCCACCGACGCCCGGCCCCGCCCCGTGCCCGCCCGGGCCGACAGCCGACCGAGCGTCACCTCGAGGTCGAGGACCTCGCCTGGCACCACCTGGCGGCGAAAGCGCGCCTTGTCGATGCCTCCGAACAGCGGCAGACGCCCGGCGAAGCGCTCGTCGGCGAGGACCGCTATCCCCCCCAGCTGGGCCAGGGACTCCACCATCAGCACACCGGGGAGGGTGGGTCGGCCGGGGAAGTGCCCGGCGAAGAAGGCCTCGTCACCGCGCAGGTACCACGAGCCCCGGGCGCGCCGGCCCGGCTCGAGCTCGGTCACCTCGTCCACGAACAGGAACGGGGGCCGGTGCGGCAGGACGTCCTGTGGTCGCGGCACGGCCGCCGAGGTTACCGCCCCTCGTCGGGAGGAGCGGCTGCCCGGCCGTCGGGCTCGCTCGCCCCTGCGGGCGCGGTCGCCCGGCTTACGGGTAGCCCGTACAGGCCGAGGGGTACTTCCCCGAGGGCGTCTTGCAAGCGCCCGAGACCACCGTGAAGGCGGCGAAGCCCCACTGCGACGTGCCGGGGTTCAGGTAGTAGGGCGGCGACAGGTACACGAGCCGTTGGTCGTACTGGTAGTTCTTGGCGTAGCCGGTCACGATGGTGCCGCCCGACGACGTCCCGACCGGCCCTCGCCAGTCCTCGTCGATGGTGCCGTACATGTTGATCGAGCCGAGCTTGTTGCCGGTGTTGTAGTTGTTCACCAGGAACGAGTGGTTCAGCGCCAGGATGACGGCGTCGATGATGGGATCCGACAGGTCGCAGGTGACCGCACCCGCGCCCGGGCTCGACGAGCACGAGCTCACGTTGTTGCCTCCGCTGTCAACGGGGTGGTTCACCTCGACGTAGTTCAGCGCCACCAGCCCCAGGACGTTCGTCGACGGGGCGGCGGGATTCGTCTGGGTGCACTTTCCGGCGGACATCGTGTCGGTGTAGCAGAGGTTGCCGTCGATGACGATGTTGTTGGCGGCCCCCACCGTCGTCGGATTGGTGATCGTGCCCTGGACGATGGCGTCCCCGGCCATGACACCCCCGGTGCCCGTCTCGCCCGCGCTCGCCAGGGGGTTCAGCTGTGCCGTGGTCCCGGTGGCCCCGTTGCACTTACCGTTCGCCTGGTTCGTGCACCCGCCGACGAACACGACGCCGTTGGCTGGCAGGCTGACAGAGCCTCCCTGCGACGCGGGCATGCACGCGTTGGCCGTGTTGGCGGCGTCATTGAGGGTGTCGTTGGAGCTCGACGTACCCGGCGCCCCGGACGGCTTGCCCTTGGGCGTCCCGTAGCTCGTCACGTTCATGGTCGTGCCGTTCAGCACGATCGTGGTCGGGCCCTCGTAGTAGCACCCATTCGCCTTCGCGAGCGTCTCCAGCGTGGAGTTGTCGCTCGGGATGGGCTGGATCGGCACGCCGTTGGTCCACGTCCCGGAGACCTTGGGTGATCCTGAGCAGTCCTGGACCCACTTCTGCTGGGTATCGGCCGTCTGGACGTTCTGCACGCTCGGACTGCCGCACAGCCAGATCGTGTCGTTCACGAACAGGTTGCCGGTGAGCGAGTCGGCGGTGACGAAGTCGACGTTCGCGCAGTTGGTCCCGAGCTTGTCGACGCCCCCGCCGGCCGGGTTCCAGTAGTAGGTGCACTTGGGAGTCCCGTTGTTGCCGTACTGCGCCACGACCGGTGGGTCGATCTGGTTGAAGTTGATCCACAGCACGTTGAGCAGGAAGCTGTTGAGCGGCTGCAGCGTGACGACCGCGGTCTGATAGTTGTACGTGTTCGGGTAGCCCGCCGCCCCCACGACGTCGATGCTGAGGTTTCCCGTCGAGGTGTTGATCTTGGGGTTGTCGATCAGGAACCATGCCGGGGGGCCGTTGGCGGACCCGCTCCCCGGGACCGACGTCCACGTCCCGAAGCTCAGTGCGCTGCACGATGACGAGGCCGACGTGAGCGCCGAGGTGCCCACCGGCGAACCCGCGCCGTTGACGAAGGTCGCGTTGCACGCCGCGAAGTTGGAGTTGGCGTTCACCGCGTAGAGGTACTCGTCGAGGCCCGACACCATGGCGCGGTAGGCCTGGTGCTGGACGAGGTCCTTGGTGACGATCGGGAACTGCTGGAAGGTGTTCTGCACCAGCATCACGGTCCCGAGCGACAGGATGAGGATGATGCCGAGGACGAGCGGCATGGTCTGGCCGTGCTGGCCGTGCTGGCCGGGCCGGCGGCCCCACCGGCCTCCGGCGTGGGCCGGTCCATGGGGCACGGAGTGTGTGGTCATGGTCATCCCACCGTCGCGTTGTAGTTGGGCGAGAACAGGTACGCCAGGGACTGGTAGCCCGTCGGCTGCCCACCGGGGTTCTTGGTGGCCTGCAACGTGATGCCGACCGCGGTGATCTGTGCCAATTGCGTCGACGTGCACGCGTTGTCGAGGACCGAGGCTCCCGAGGAGTACGTGGCGTTGGCCGTGAAGGTCGACACCGGGATCGACGTGGCGCTGACAGGCTCGGTCGCCGTGGCGGTCAGGTCCTGGGTGTTGACACCCGAACCGAGGACGATGGTGTCGCCCGATGTCACCGGGTTGGTCAGGGCGTTGACCGAGAGGGTCGGGGTCGTGTACCTCGTTCCCGCGGTGTACGTCCCCGACCTGAGCGTGGTGCCGCCCGAGCCCGGCGGCGGCCCGCCGCATGTGCCACCCCCCTGCAGGGTGTAGGTGAAGACCGGGCTCCCCCCCGTGCCGTTGGTCAGGTAGTTGATGAGCAGGATCGACCGTGTTGCCGACGCGCTGCCGTAGTTGCACGTTCCGCCGGGGTTGGCGGCAAAGGGACAGGTGTTCGGCTGAGCCGTGTAGATGTCAGCCGAGAAGGCGCGCCCCGTGGCGGAAGACGTCACCGACACCACGACCTTCTCGGGCCCGTTGGCGTTGCCGGTGTTGGCATAGAACGTGACCGCGTTGGCGCTGGCGGACAGGAACGGTGACGCCGACCCTCCGGGGGCGGGGTCGACGGCCTCGTGGACGAAGCGGGTCACGACCTCCGACGCCAGGACGAGTTGGTCCAACGAGTTGTAGGTGTTCTGCACCGTGGTGCTCTCCCTGAAGAAGACGGGGACGATCGGGAACGCAGCCGCCAGGACGATCGCCATGACGAGGACCGTCAAGGCCGTCTCGACCAGCGTGTAGCCGCCGTCGCGGGGCTCGGAGCTCATGGCACTGTCACCGGGAGGGAGGCGCCGTAGTAGTCCGTGCCGCCGTAGACCACACTGTTGGCGCCCACCACCACGCCGCTCAGGGTCGTGGTCTGGTTGTTGTTGGGGTCCGTCACCGTGATGTTGTAGGTCTGCGGCAGGATCGCCGTCTGGTCGCTGTAGGCGGTCCCCGAGCCGGCCATCCCCGCCAGCGTGTAGACCTCGCCGTTCGAGGCCGAGCAGCCGTCGGTGCCGGCATTGGGGTCGGCCACCGTGGCGGTCGCCGTCGGGGCCTGGGCGCCCCCCCCGGTCTGGGTCACGGCCAGGGAGACCGGGGTGAGCCCGGTGATGGTCGCCGATGTGCTCCCCTGCGGCGTCACTGTGAACGTGGAAGGTATCGCCGGCTGCTCCTGGGTCACGCCCGCGACGGTCGAGCAGTCTCCGTACCAGACGGAATATGGCGTCGGGGAGGGA
>DATKSK010000022.1 GCA_035531755.1 Acidimicrobiales bacterium
AACCGGCGGCGTCGTGACCGGCCACCACTCCCCGCACGCCCACCGCTCCCTGAGAACATGGCCGACATGGGCGAGCGTCTCCCCGACCAGTGGGGAGAACGCTTCGGGCCCCGGGCGCCTGTGCCCGGCCTGTACCGGTGCGGAGCGTGCACGCATCCGGGCGGAAGCGTCATGGCCATCAACGGGCGCAACGCCGCCGCCGCCGTGGCGCGCGACCTCGAGCTCGCCGACGCCGCCACGCCCTAGCCATTAGCCATTAGCCATTAGCCATTAGCCATTAGCCATTAGCCATTAGTCATAGCGGCACGTAGCCGGCGGCGGGCCGACGGGCCGCCCGCCCCTGTGGTGTCCCGCCGGGTCGCTCCGCATCAGCGCCACGGTGGACGACCCGTCAGACGGCACCCGTCCGGCGATCGAGGTGCTCGCCCGATACACAACACCGACGCAATAAGCGAAGTCTCATGCCGCGTTCATCGCCCGGTCACCCGTGTCTGCCGATACTGCCCGGAGCAGTTCAGGACGACGAGGGGGGTATCTCATGGCGTCACCGATGCGCTGGCTGGCGGCGATCGCCACGGGCGGGGCCTTGACGGGAGGAGCGGTCGCGCTCACCTACAACCCCGCCGGCGCCGTCGCCGCGGCGACGGCCACGACGGCACCGTCCACGCCGAGCACCAACGCCACGACCAAGCCCGCAAGCGACCTCACGGCGGCCAACGTCAGCGTCCAGCGCCTGCTCGACGAGGCCAACCAGCTCCAGTCCGCCATCGGGGCGGCGCGCGCCACGCTGGCCGACACCTTGCGCGCCACCGGCGCCACCACGACGACCGCGCCGGCGCCGACCGGAGGCGGCACGTCGGCTGCCGAGAGCCAACAACTCGCACTGGAGCAGGCGGCCCTGGCGGCGGAGCGCCAGCAGCTCACGAACCAGGCCCAGCAGCTCGCCGGCCAGGCGCAACAGCTGGCGGCCGAACAGACGCAACTTCAGCAGGAGGCATCGGCGCTGGCGGCAGCCCAGACGCAGGCCTCGGCGACCACGACGCCACCGGTGAGGAACGATGACTGACCACCCGAGCCGACGCCACGGGCACGACGGGCACGCCGGGCACGACGGGTACGACGGGCACGACGGGCACGACGACGCCCCGCCTGGTCGGGACGGCGCGGCCGGAGCCGTGGCACCGCTCCCCGACGCCTTGGTGGACGGCCACGCCCGGCTCGTCGGGGCCCGCTCGGCGGCCCGCAAGGTCCTCGCCCGCGGCCGGGCGCGGCGCCGGATCGTCCCGCCCCTGGTCGTCGGGTCCGGGGCCCTGCTGGGCAGCAGCGTGATCGGCGTCTGGGTCTTCGGGCAGGCGCCGATCGCAGCGTCAACGGCCACGGTCACCGCCCCGGCTCCGTCGGTGACCACGGCGTCCGGGCAGGACCAGGCGCAGCTGGGCGCCGACGTCGTCGCCCTCGACCACCTCCGCCAGGTCCTTGCCGCCGACGAGGCGGCCATCGCCGGGCTGGCGACCTCGACGACGAACACGGCACCGGGTTCCCCCGCCCCGGGGACCGCGGCCGGCGCCCCGGGGCCGGGGCCGGCGGCGGGCGGCCAGGGCGGCTCCGGGAGCACGGGCGGCGCGTCGATCACGCCGCTGGCGCCGCTGGCGCCCCTGCCGACGCTCCCGACGGTCACGGTGCCCCCCGCGACGGCGCCGCCCGTCCACACGACGACGGGGGCGACCGTTGTCATCCCTTGACCTGGCCCCGGCGGAGCAGCTGGCGACGACGACGGCCATGGCCACGGAGATCACGGTGCGAGCCGTCGGCGGTCGCGCACGGGACCGGTCCGGCGCGGTCGACGACGCGCTCGGGGTCTTCGCCGACGTGGAGGCGTCCTGCACGCGGTTCGACCCTGCGAGCTCGCTCATGGGCGCCAACGCCCGGCCCGACGAGTGGCACCGCGTGGCGCCGCGCTGCTTCGACGCGCTCGGGGAGGCATGGCGCGCCTACCGGACGACCGCGGGCCGCTTCGACCCGCGCGTGCTGGCGGACCTGGTGGTGCTCGGCTACGACCGGACGCTGGCCTTCGGCCACGGCGGCGAGGACGTCTCGGCGGGCACCGACGCCCCCCGGCGCCGGCTGGCCCGTCCGCCGTGGCGGCCGCGGTTCCGGCGGGCCACGAACGAGGTCCATCTCGGCGGCGCCGCGGTCGACCTGGGCGGCATCGGCAAGGGCCTGGCGATCCGCTGGGCCGGCGACGTCTTGCGAGCCGCCGGCCCCGACTACCTCGTCAATGCCGGCGGCGACTGCTACTGCGGCGGGCGGGCACCGGACGGCCGGCCGTGGCGTGTCGGCGTGGAGGACCCCGCCGGTGGGACCGAGCCAGTCGTCGTCGTGTCGCTGAGCGACCAGGCGTCGGCGACGTCGTCGGTCCGGGTCCGCCGGTGGCGGGTCGCAGGTGTGCCCGTGCACCATCTCATCGATCCGCGCAGCGGCCTCCCGGGTGGGGACGGCCTGGCGGCCGTGACCGTGGTGGCGCCCGACCCTGCGGACGCCGAGGTGTGGAGCAAGGTGCTGTTCCTGGCCGGCCGGTCCGGCGTCGCCACCGAGGCCTCTCGGCGTTCCCTGGCGGCCTGCTGGGTCACGGTCGACGGCATCGTCGACCTGAGTCCCGCCATGCAGCCGTTCGTGACATGGCGTCGCCCGTGAAGGGCGCCGCGCGCCGCGCGGCCCCGGCCCGGGCCGGCGGGGGCGGCGGGGCAGGCGGGGGCGGCGGGGCAGGCGGGGACGGCGGGGCAGCCGTGCCGACACACACGTCGCGCCTCGGCGCCTGGAGTGTCACGGGCGTCCTGGCGGTCACCGTCCCCACGGGGTACGTGGTGGCCCGGCTGTCCGTGCCGATCACCCACAACCGGTACTTCCCGTGGATCGTCGGCAGGACGCTCGGCCTCGCCGCCTACGCCACCCTGGTGGGGTTGGTGGTGCTCGGCACGTGGCTCCGCCACCCGTGGCGCCACCGGTGGCCGCTGGTCCACCCCGAAGCCCGCCTGCGCCTGCACGCCACGTTGGGGACCGCCACCTGTGTCCTGGTCGGCGGCCACGTCGTCGCCCTCGGCGCGGACCGGTACGCGGGCGTCGGCTGGCCGCGCACGCTCGTCCCCGACGCGTCCACCTACCGCCCCGTTGCCGTCACCCTCGGGGTGCTGGCGCTCTACTTCCTCGTCGCCGTGACCGCCACGGCCGCGCTGGGCGGACGACTGGTGGGGCGGCACTGGCGCGTCGTGCACCGGTTGGCGACCCCGACCCTGCTGCTCGTGTGGTTCCACGGCGTCCTGGCGGGTTCCGACACACCGCGGCTGCGCGCCGTGTACGCCGTCTCGGGCGCGCTCGTGGCCTCGCTCCTCCTGTCGCGGGCGCTGGCGGGGACGTCGCCTGTCGGGGCCCGGACCTCCACCCTCCCGTCACGGGCGGCCGCCATGGGAGGGCGGGAAGGGGGTGGCCGGGCCGCTTCCGGCACCGCCCACCCACCACCGGCGGGGGCCTGCGGGGACCTGCGACGGGCGCGCCTTCCGGTGCCGGGCCGATGACCGCGGTCGGCATCCTCGGGGTGTCCGCCGCTCCGGACCCGGCGGCGGCCGTCGCCCGGCCCGCCTTCGGGACCCTGGGCGACCCCCAGACGCGCCTGCTGGCGGGGCCCGGTCCCGCTCGGGGGGCCGAGACCCTGCGCGCCCACCTGGACCGGCTGGGACCGCTCCCCCTGCCTGCGCGCCGCGCCGACCTGCTCGAGCTCGTGCGAGCGAGCAGGCTCGCGGGCCGCGGCGGTGGGGAATTCCCCGTGGCCCGGAAGCTGGCGGCGGCTGCGGGCGCCGGGGGCGATCCCCTCGTGGTGGTCAACGGCTCCGAGGGCGAGCCGGCGAGCCGCAAGGACCGGACCCTCCTGGAGCACCGGCCTCACCTCGTGCTCGACGGCGCCGCGCTGGCCGCCCACGCCGTGGGTGCGTCCACGGTCGTCGTCTACCTCCACGCCTCTCGCCCGACCACGTGGTCGGCGGTGGCCCGGGCGCTCGACGAGCGGCGCGCCGGCCCCGGGGACGGCGCCGTGTCCTTCCACGTGGCATCGGCACCCGACGCCTATGTGGCCGGCGAGTCGAGCGCCGTGGTCAACGTCCTCGAGGGAGGCGGCCCCCTGCCCCGCCGGCACCCGAACCCCGTGGCGGTCTGCGGCGTGCACGGTCGGCCGACGGTCGTGAGCAACGCCGAGACCCTCGGCCACCTGGCGCTGCTCGGACGCTTCGGCCCCGGGTGGTTCACGATGGCGGGCTCGCCCGATGCACCGGGCTCGACGCTGCTCACGCTGGCGGGCGGGGTGCGAGCCCCGGGCCTGGTGGTCGAGGTCCTGGAGCCCGTGCGGCTCGGCGACGTCCTGCGCGTGCACGGGGGCGTCGACGGCGCGCCGGGCGCCGTGCTGATCGGCGGGTACGGCGGGCGGTGGATCGGGGGGGAGGCGGCCTTCGACGCGCCGCTCGACCGCGGCGCATTGCGGCGCGCCGAAGTCGGTCTCGGGTGCGGGATCGTCGCCCCGCTCCCGCCCCGGTCCTGCGGGCTCGCCACGACCCTGGTGCTGCTCGACTACCTGGCGGGCCAGAGCGCGGGCCAGTGCGGGCCCTGCGTCCTCGGGCTGCCCGCCCTGGCCGACGAGCTGGCGGCCATCGTGGACGGTTGCGCCACCAAGGGAGACGTCCGGCGCCTGACTTCGAAGGCACTGGGACTTCGGGGCCGCGGCGACTGTTCGCACCCCGACGGCGCCATCGCCCTGCTCGAGAGCGCGCTCGACGTCTTCGCCGACGACGCCGCCCGCCACGCGCGGGGTCGGCACTGCGGCGGGAGCCACGACGACGGGTGGTTCCCGGTCGCCGAGGGCCCGCGACCGGTGGCGCCGTCATGAGCGAGCCGGTGCGCCTGGTGGTGGACGCCGCCCGCTGTGACGGCCACGGCATCTGCGCCCTGCGGTGCCCGGAGCTCGTCACCCTGGACGAATGGGGGTACGCGGGGGTCGATCCGGGGACCGTCCCCGACGGCCGGGTGCTGCGCCGGGCCCGTCGGGCAGCCGCCGCCTGCCCCGCACAGGCGTTGTCGTTCGTGGCGGTGCGGCCTGCGCCCGCCGACCTCCGGGTGATCCGCGCCGGTCCCCCGCCGACGGCCGGTGCACCCCGAAACGGCCCCGGTGCCGTCGTCAGGGTGCACAATCAGGGTCATGCAGGAGGCTGACGCCGGGTCGTCACGGGCGGTGCCGGGTCCCCCCGGACCGCGTCGGGCCGGCGCGGGCCACCACACGTGGGTGCCGTGGACGGTCGTCGTCGCCATCGTCGCCGGCGCCGTGGCGGCCGCCGTCTTCGCCGGACGGCCCACGGCCACCGTGGCGCTGCCCCCCGCGGCGAGCATCGCGCCCCGCCCGTTGACGGCCGCCCACGGAGGAGCCGGCGGCGGCGCCCCCGGAGCCGGGACGGTGACGGTCGTGGCACCCGTCCACCCCGTCGAGGTGTACGACAACACCGGCGTGGGGAGCGGCGCCGGCACCGGAGCCGGCACCACGGCCACCGGGGGTACCTCGGCGCCGAGCGAGCCGGGTGACGACCCCGCCGAGCCCGGGTCCCCGACGTCCGGGGGCGGCTCCGCGAGCACGGGGACGGTCGGGGCCGGGGGCGGTGCGCCCACGCCCGGGGCGACGACGACGACGACCAGCGCCGGCGGCGCGAACGACGGCGCCGGCGACAGCCAGGACGGCCCGGGATCGACGACGACGACCGCCGCGGGCTCGGGCGGAACCGTCGACCACGCCCGCACCGGCACCACATCGGCGGTCGGATGACGCCCGCGGCCGACGACCCGTCGAGCGGGCGCGGGCGCTCGGACGACCACCCGGACGACGACGCCCGTACCGCGCGACACGGCCGGGATCACGCCGGGGCGGTGGCGCAACTGATCGACCCCGTCGTCCTCGACGGCGCTGGCCGGACCGCCGCGGGAGCCGGGGAGCCGGCTCGGCCCGTGCCGACCGCCTCCACCGAACGTGGCCCGCGCCGGCGGCGCCGGGGACGGCGGCGGCGAGCCGGGACGGCGGCGCGTCTGGCCGGCTTCCATGCCGCCGTCCTCGCCGTCGTCCTCGGTGTCGTGGTCGCCGCGCTCGTCCACCAGTTCTCGCTGAGCTACGAGGCGCTCGCCGCCAACAGCCTGGTCGACGAGCTGCACGCCTACACGGCCGCGGCGTCGCGCGCCGCGCCGGACGAGAGCCTGGTGGCGGCGTCGGTCGCGTACCTGCAGTCGCGCTCGTTGCCTGCCGGGACGGTCCTGGTGCTGGCGTTCCGCGGCTCGCGCGTCCTCGCCACACCGGGCGCCGACGCGTTGCGACGCGACCCGGCGGCCGCTCGCTGGATCACGACACCGCCGCCGGCCACGGTGGTGGAGACGACCCGGATCGGGGACAAGGACACCGAATTGCTGGTGGCACCCATCCGCACCGGCAGCCGGACGGTGGGGACGATGCTGGCGGCGACGGACCTGTCGCCCCTGCGGGCCCAGCGCTCGCGCGTCCTCATGCTCTCGCTGGCCGAAGCCACGGTGGCGCTGCTCGCCGGCGTCCTGAGCTCGTACCTGCTGCTCCGTCGCCTCCTGCGCACGGTGGGTCGCATCACCACCACCGCCGAGGAGATCGGCCGCGGTGAGCTCGACCGGCGCCTCGGTGACCAGGGGACCGACGACGAGGTGGGACAGCTCGCCACGACCTTCGACACCATGATCGGGCGCGTCGACGAAGCCATGACCGCGCAGCGCCGCCTGCTGTCGGACGTGTCGCACCAGTTGCGGACGCCGCTGACGGTGGCGCGCGGCCACCTCGAGGTGCTCCAACGCACCGGCGGCCTGGCCGACGAGCAGAGTGCCAATGCCACGGTGGCGCTCGTGGTGGACGAGCTCGACCACATGCGCGCCCTCACCGAACGGCTGCTGCTCCTCGGCCGGGCCATGGAGCCGGACTTCGTCAGCCTCGAGCCCGTCGACGTCCGGGCCTTCGTGGCCGACCTCTATGACGCCGCCCGCGTCCTCGCCCCGAGGCGCTGGTCGTGCGACGCCGTTCCCGACATCGTCGTGCAGGCCGACTCGGCCAAGCTGCGCGGCGCGCTGCTCAACCTCGTCGACAACGCCGTCAAGGCGACGACCGCCGACGACGCCATCGCGTTCGTCACGACGCTCGATCCCACGGCGGGGACCGTCTCGTTCGCCGTGGAGGACTCCGGGCCCGGCATCCCACTCGCCGAGCGCGCCGCCGTGCTCACCCGCTTCGCCCGGCCCGGGGCCAGGGGCGAGGACGGCAGCGGCCTCGGGCTCGCCATCGCCCGGGCGGTCGCCGAGGCGCACGGCGGTGGCGTCGAGGTCGGCGAGTCGCCCCTGGGCGGCGCCCGGGTGGCCGTCGTGCTCCCGCCCGGGCGCGTCGGGATCGTTCCGGAGGCCTGAGCGTGCACGTACTGGTGGTGGAGGACGACGACCGGATCGCGACCTTCCTGGAGAAGGGGCTGCGGGCCGAGGGCTACACGACCACGGTGGCGACGCGCACGGCGGACGCCGCCGCGCACATCGAGATGCTCGGATCGCAGATCAGCCTCGTCCTGCTCGACCTGGGGCTGCCGGACGGGTCGGGCGAGGACGTCCTTCGCCGGCTGCGCCAGCGCGACTCCGCCGTCCCCGTCATCATCCTGACCGCCCGCGCCGAGATCGGCGACAAGGTGCGCGGGTTGGATCTCGGCGCCAACGACTACATCACCAAGCCGTTCGCCTTCGAGGAGCTGCTGGCCCGGGTGCGCGCCGCGGTGCGGTCGGCCGAGCAGCCCGCGACATCCGAGCTCGTCGTCGACGACCTGCGCCTCGACCTGCTGTCCAAGGTGGCGTGGCGGGCGGGCCGGCGCATCGACCTTGCCCCGCGTGAGTGGGCGCTGCTCGAGCTGTTCATGCGCCATCCCACGCACGTGCTCAGCCGGTCGAGGATCCTGAGCCAGGTCTGGGAGTACAGCTTCGACCCGGGGAGCAACGTGGTCGACGTCTACGTGGGGTACCTGCGGCGCAAGCTGAACCGCTCGGGCCTGCGCCCCCTCATCCAGACGGTGCGGGGCGCCGGGTACCGGCTCCTGCCGCCGTAGGGCGGCACCGAGGGCACGTGGCACCCGAGGGCCTGCTCGTCGCGACGGGCCCCTCGTATACTTGTCGTACCCCGCGGGCGGACGCGCGCCGGGGGCGACCCGAATGGGGGGCTCCGGTGCCGACGCGACGTCTGCGACCTCGCACGGACCGAACCGAGACCCCCCTCGCCGCCGCCGACCAGCTCTGGCTGTCGCACGCCGCGTCCACGCCCGGAGGTCCTGTCGGCGCCCGACGGGAGCGACCGGCCCCGGGCGTCGAGCCGCCACGGGGCGCGCTGCGGGTCGGCACCACGATTGCCGTGTACGCCGCCGGGGTGGTCCTGTTCGTGGGGATCGTGGCGGTGCGCGGCGGGCCCTCCGTCGGCGACGCCTACGGGGTGACCCAGCCGACGTCGGCGATCGCCGACGGCCACTTCGCCACGGCCGCGCGCCGGTCGGTGCTCCCGCAGCCTCCTGGCTACGCGCTCCTGGCGTCGCCCTTCGTGCTCGCGTTCAGGCCCCTCATCGGCTCCCCGACGTGGTGCGACGCCCGGGTGCCACCGGTGACGCGCACACTCCTGCCCTGGTGCGCGCCCGACCAGCTGGCCTCGCACCGCTGGTACCGGTCACAGGCCGTGCTCGGGTTGCTGGCATGGCTGGCTTTGGCGCTGGGCTGCGTCCGCCTGTTGCGGGCGGCGGGCGTGGGGGGCGGCCGCGTCGGACTGCTCCTGGTGATGGTGCTCGCCGCCGTCCCCGCGGCCAGTGACGGGATCGTCCAGACCTTCCATCCCCAGGACCTGGTGTGCGTGGGGCTCTCGTGTGCCGGGCTCGCCGAAACCCTGCGGCGACGATGGGTGGTGGCGGGCCTCCTGTTCGGCGCGGCGTTCCTGTGCAAGCAATTCGCCCTCCTCCCGCTCATCGCCGTGCTGGCGGCGGCGCCGGGGTGGCGGGCGCGCGCCCGGGTCCTGGGCCCCGCGCTGGCCGTCGTGGGCTGCGGGATCCTCCCGTTCGCGATCGCGGACCCGGCGGGGACGTGGAACACGCTGAGCGCCGTGAATGCCGGCGGTGTGGGCACGCTGACGACGGGAACGGTCCTCGGGCTGACATCGCTGCCGGAGTCCACCAAGCTCCTCGTCGCCCGTGACGGGCCGGTCGCCCTGGCACTGGTGATGGCGACGTGGGCACGGTGGCGAGCGCGCGACCAGCTCCTCGACCCCATCGCGCTGATCGGGCTGTCGGCATCGTGCCTGGCCGCCCGCCTCGTGGCCGAGGTCTGGTTCGCCAGTTACTACCTCCTGGCGGTGAGTGCCACCCTGGTGCTCCTCGACCTGGCGGCGAGACGGCCACCGATCCTGTCGTTCACCTGGATCGCGCTGACGGGGGTGCTGGTGGAGCAGTCCGGCGGCATCCCGACGACGGCGCCGGCCGCGGCCATGGCGTTGGCGGCGGCTCTCGCCGCCGTGGCCATCGGGCTGCGCGCCGTGCCCGGGCGCCCGACGCCCCCACCGGTGCCGGCTGTGCCGGGGCGCGCCGCGACCGGAACCCCTCAGCGGTAGGCGTACACGTTGCCCGCGGTGTCGGCGGCGAGGCAGAACGTGGACGTCGCGCACGACACCGACGACAGTGCGGCGCCCGCGCCCACCTGAGCCATCGCCGACCACGTCCGGCCGTCGAACGACACGGCGCGGCCCCCGCTGTCGACGGCGACGCAGAACGTGCTCCCCGCGCACGAGACCCCGGTGAGCACGTTGTCGGCCGTGACGGTGCTCGTGCTGGGGTCGACGGTCTGCGGGGCCGACCACGCGGCGCCGTTCCACACCACCACGCTCCCGTCGCTGTCGCCCGCCACGCAGAACGCAGGGCTGGGGCACGACACCGACAGGAGCTGCCCGGTCGAGTCGACCGTCCCCTGGCCCGTCCAGGCCGACCCGCTCCACAGCGCGATGCCGCCCCCGACCGTGGCGGCACAGAAGGCCGGCGTGGCGCACGACACCGCGCTCGGCCCTCCCCCCGTCCCCGCGGCCGTGCTCCACCGAGACCCGTCGTAGAGGAACGTGGCCCCCAGCGCGTCGATGGCGACGCACGAGTGCGACGTGGCGCACGACAGCGCTTGCACGTGCTGGGCCCCCGGGATGGCGGCGGGCGGGCCCCACGCCGTCCCGTTCCAGACGTTCACCTGGTTGCCCGTGGGCGCGGCCAAGCAGAAGGACGGGCCGGTGCACGACACCATCACCTTGGCGCCGGTGGTGGCCCCGGGCGCGAGCGCCTGGCCCGTGGACCACAGGCCGTTGTCGAAGACGTAGGCCGTCCCCAGGTCGTCGAGCGCCACGCAGAAGGCCGCCGTCGGGCACGACAGCGCGGCCAGGTGCCGGCCGGCGGCCACGACGAACGGTAAGGACCACGGCCCCCGGCCCGGCGCGGGTGAGGCGGTGGAGGAGGTCGTGGTCGAACCGGGCGGGACCGTCGTCGACTGGCCGGACGCGGTGGGGCCCTCCCCGCAGGCCGCGCCCACCAGGGCGACGACCACCAGGGCGCCGACGACGGACGCCAGACGGCTCCGGCGACCGGACCGGCGGGCGCGGACAGCCGCATCCGGTCGCGACGCGAAACCCCGGGACGCGGGCGACCCGCCCGTCGCCGCGCCCCCCGCGTCGCGTCCCACCTCTTCTTTCATAGCGCGCCGCCGCTGGTTCCGGAGGGCGGCCCGGCACCGGTAGCCTTCCCGGGGGAGACCGGGGCGAGCGCGACGGGTTCTGGGGGGTATGGCCGCCAACCGATATTGGCCGTCACTCGACGGTGCGCGGGGGGCGGCGATCGCCGTCGTCGTCGCGTACCACCTGGGATACCTCGGCGGCGGCTGGGTCGGCGTCGACGTCTTCTTCGTCCTGTCGGGGTTCCTGATCACGAGCCTGCTGCTCGAGGAGCGGGCTCGACACGGCCGCGTGGCGTTGCGCGCCTTCTGGGCCCGCCGCGCCAAGCGGCTGCTGCCCGCGCTCCTGCTCGTGCTGGCGCTGATCGCCCTCTACGCGTGGGCCGGCGGTGCCTCGGTGGTCCCCGCCCAGCTGCGCTCGCCCGCGGTGGCGACCATGTTCTATGTCGCCAACTGGCAGCAGATCGCCGCGGGCCACGGGTACTTCAGCCAATTCGAGCCCACCGGCCCGCTGCGCCACATGTGGTCGTTGGCCATCGAGGAGCAGTACTACCTGGTCTGGCCGCTGCTGTTCGGCGCCCTGACCTGGCTCGGGCGTCGACGGGGGGTGCGCGCCCTCGCCCTCCCGGTCGCGCTCCTGGCCGCGGGCTCGGCGGTGTGGATGGGCGTCTGCGCCCATGTCCTGGGCGTCGATCGCGCCTACCTCGGCACCGACACCCGGGCGTGGGAGCTGCTCCTGGGCGCCTTCGGCGCCCTCGCCGTACAGTCGATGGGGCCGATCCGGCACCGACGGGCCTGGGCCCTGTCCACGGTGACGGCGGCGGGCGCGGTGGTCGTCGGCACGGCGACCGCGGGCGGGCCGCCGTCGTGGATCTGGGACGGCGGCCTCGTCGCCATGGCCGTGGGCGTCCTCGTCGTCGTGGTCGGGTCGGTCCGTGACCCCGACGGTCCCGTGGCCCGGTTCCTGGCCGTCGCTCCCCTCCGGTGGCTGGGCCGGATCAGCTACTCGCTCTACCTGTGGCATTGGCCCGTGATCGTCCTGATGACGGGCCGGACGACGGGCCTGTCGGGGACGCCGCTGCTCGCCTGCCGCCTCGCCGCCATGCTCGCCGGGTCCTGGGCCAGCTACGCCCTCGTGGAGATCCCGATGCGCCGGGCGGACTGGACCCTGTGGTGGCGCCGGGCACTGGCGCCCGCCGCCGTCGTCGGCGTGGTCGGGATCGTCCTCGCCGCCACGGTCCCGCCGGTCGAGGCGTCGACGGGCGCGGTGGCGGCCGCGCCCGCTACCCGGGCGGCGGGCGACATCACGCCCGTGGCGCTTCCCGCCGGCCGGGTCCCCTCACCGGCGGACCCCCTGCGCGTGTGGATCCTGGGCGACAGCGTGATGGCCGACAGCGCCCCCGGCCTCACCGCCGCCCTGGAGTCCACCGGGGACGCACGGGTCGTGGCGGACAGCGCCTTCGGCGGGTGGGGGCTCACCACGGACCACCTGTGGCCCGGCGACGCCGCCCAGATCATCGCCACGTACCACCCCGAGGTGGTCGTCGGGACCTGGTCGTGGGACGTGGTGGCGGCCCAGCAGGACCCGCAGGCCTACCTGATCCGGTTGATCCAGGCCCTCGACGCCGTGCTGACACCGGGCAACGGCGTCGACCTGGTCGTGCTCCTGCAGTTCCCCCAGCTCGGGCCCAACCCGTACTGGCTGGATCCCGCCACCCAGCACGCGGCGTGGGCCGCACAGAACGCCCGCCAGATCGTGTGGAACACCGTGGCGCGCCAGGCGGTGCGGTTCTTCCCCGGCCGCGCCCTCTACCTTCCGACCGACCAGCTCTTCGCGCCCGGCGACCGCTACTTCACCTGGAGGCGCACCCCCACCGGGTCGTGGCTGCGTGCCCGCAAGATCGACGACCTGCACATGTGCCCGTACGGCGCCGCCCAGCTCGGCGGCCTCGTCGTCCACGACCTCACGCCCGTCCTGGGGCTCGCCCCCATGGCGCCGGGTTGGGAGGCCGGGGCCTGGACCACGTCCGCCAATTACGACGACCCGCCGGGGGCCTGTCCCGACGACCAGCCGCCGCCGGGGTACGCCGGGGTGCCGGTCCCGGGCCCACCGTCCTGAGGTGAGAAGCGCCCGGCCCGTACACGTCGACGCGACCCCGGTCGCGACGTGCGGTGGCGGGATCAGGCGCTGACAGGCGGCCGGCGACCGACCCACGGCGACGCCGCCTCGAGCTGGGACGCCACCCGCAGGAGCACGTCCTCGCGGCCGTAGGGAGCCACGAGCTGCACCCCGATGGGCAGGCCCTGCGCATTGTGGTGCAGCGGCAACGAGATCGCCGGCTGGCCCGTCACGTTGAAGGCGGGTGTGAAGGGCACGAGCTCCGCCGCCCGCAACAGCCCGTGGAGGGGGTTGTCGGCGGGTGAGTCGAACTCCCCGAGCAGGGGCGGGGGCTCGGCGATCGTGGGGGTGAGGAGGAGGTCGAACCCGCCCTCGTACCACTGGGCGACGGCGCGCGCCACGGCCTGCAGACGCTGCCGGGCGGCCAGGAAGTCGGGGGCGCCGGCGGCCCGGGCGACCTCGGCGAGCGCCCACGTGAGCGGTTCGACCTCGTCCTGGCCGATCGGCCGGCCGAGCCGCTCCGACCAGTGGTGGTCGAGGTCGTAGGCCGTGCCCGCCGACCACACGAGCACGAAGTCCGCCACGAACTCGGGGGCGTCGAGCGCGTCGACGTGCGTGGCCTCGACATCGTGGCCCACCGACGCCAGCAACGTGGCTGCCGCCTCGGTGGCGGCCACGCAGTCCGGGTGTGTCGCCACGTTCCCGCCGAAGGCGTCCGTCTGCACGCCGATGCGCAGCCGGCCGGGCGCGGCACCGAGCTCCTCGACATAGGGCCGCACGGGTGTGGGCGCCGCGTAGGGGTCGCCGGGCGCGGGGCCGGCGACGGCGTCGAGCACGGCGGCGGTGTCGCGCACCGTGCGCGTCACGGCCAGCTCGCACACCAGGCCGCCCATGACGTCTCCCCACTCCGGGCCGAGCGACACCCGGCCACGCGACGGCTTCAGGCCCACCAACCCGCATTCACTGGCCGGGATGCGGATCGACCCCCCGCCGTCGTTGGCGTGGCCGAGCGGAACCATGCCCGACGCCACCGCCGCCGCCGACCCACCACTGGATCCGCCGGTGGAGCGGTCGGTGTCCCAGGGATTGCGCGTCGGCCCGTACGCGGCCGGCTCGGTCGTCGGGAGGATGCCGAGCTCGGGGGTGTTCGTCCGGCCGACCACGACGAACCCCGCCGCCCGGAACCGCCGGGCGAGCTCCTGGTCGTGCCGGGCGACGTAGCCCGCCTCCTTGAGGACGCGCATCCCCTCGTGCATCTGCTCGCCCGCCGTGCAGCACAGCAGGTCCTTCAGGACGATCGGCACGCCCCGGAACGGCCCGGCGGGCAGGCTGCCCGCGGCCTCGCGGCGGGCCTCGTCGAAGCGCGGCCGGATGACGGCGTTGAGCCCGGGATTGAGCTTCCCGATCCGGTCGATGGCGTCGTCGACGAGCTCCGACGGCGATGCGGCACCGGTCCGGACGAGCGCCGCGAGCGCACAGGCGTCGAGAAAGGGTTCGGCCATGGACCAACCGTAGTGGCGACCGCGTCGAACTGCCCGGAGCATCCCGGGACGTAGGGTGGGGCGTGCCGCTCGACACGCCCCGCACCGACCCCGACGTCATGCCCGCCGCGTTCCTCGGGCACGGGAGCCCCACCAACGCGCTCGAGCGCAACCGGTACACCGACGCCTGGCGGGCATTCGGCGCAGCCGTGCCCCGACCGCGCGCCATCCTCGTGGTCTCGGCCCACTGGTACATCAACGCGTCGGCGGTGACGGCCATGGCGAGTCCACGCACCATCCACGACTTCTACGGCTTCCCCGACGAGCTCTTCGGCGTCGACTACCCCGCCCCCGGCGATCCCGCGCTGGCGGAACAGGTCTCCGAGCTCGCCCACCCCCTCTGGGTGGGGCTCGACCACGACAGCTGGGGCATCGACCACGGGGCCTGGTCAGTGCTCGTCCACGCCTTCCCCGATGCCGACGTCCCCGTCGTCCAGCTCGCCGTCAATGCCGCCCAGCCATTTGCGTACCACGTCGAATTGGGCGCCCGGCTGGCCCCGCTGCGCGACGACGGCGTGCTCGTCATCGCCAGTGGCAACGTGGTCCACAACCTCGGGCGCATCGACCCGGCCATGGCCGACGCCGGCACCGACTGGGCGCAACGCTTCGACGAGGACGTCCAGGCACACATGACGTCGGACCCCGCGGCCGTGGCGGGCATGGCGGAGCACCGGGACTTCCGCCTCGCCGTCCCGACGCCGGACCACTACATCCCCCTGCTGTACCTGGCGGGCCTCGCCCAGGCGGCCGGTCGAGCCACCGAGGTCCTGGTCGAGGGCTATACCTACGGCTCGCTGTCGATGACGGCGTACTCGCTCGACCTGCGCGGCCCCGTCGGCCACCCCGAGGCACCCGGGGCGCCCCCCTCGCCGGGGGTGCCACCCGACTCGACGAACCTGTGACCGCCGGCCCACACCTCCGGCGCCGGCGCCCGGTCTCCTGACGCCGGGTGTCGCCCGCATCAGGCGCGATGCATGGAGATCCGGGCTGTGGTCGTGCCAGGCTGGCGGGCATCGTGTCGGGCCCGCCCAGCAAACGCGCCCAGCTCATGGGGACGGGCCCCGCCGGGTGGGCACTGGGCGTGGTCGGCGTTGTCGGGGCCGCCCTCGCCGCCGGCCTCGACGGCACCGGCGCCCGTGCCGCCGCCGCGCAGGACTGGCCTCCCTTCGTCCTGGTCGCCGGCTTGCTCCTGGTCGGCCTCGTCGCCGACGACGACGGGCTGTTCGAAGTCGCCGGGCGCACGCTCGCCCGCGCTTCGGCCAACGGGGTCGTCCTGTTCGCCGGCGCCACGGTGCTGGTGGCCCTGGTGACGAGCATCCTCAACCTCGACACGTCGGTGGCGTTCCTGACGCCGGTGCTCGTGCACGCGGCGCGCAGCCGCGACGAGGGCGAGCGACCGCTGCTCTACGGGTGCCTCCTGCTGTCCAACGCGGCGTCGCTGCTCCTGCCCGGGTCGAACCTGACCAACCTCATCGTGCTCGGGCATCTTCATCTGTCGGGGGGCGGCTTCCTCCGCCGCGCCGCGCCCGCGTGGGTGGCCTCCGTCGTCGTCACCGCCCTCGTCGTCGGCGTGGCCGAGCACCGCTCGTTGCGGGCGAGGGCCCGGCCCGTGGCGGAGCGGGGGGCCGTTCCGATCGGTGCCGGCATCGTGGCCGTGGTGGCGGTCACCGTACTCGTGCTCGTGCTCGGCTCCCCCGCCCCGGCGGTCGCCGGGGTCGGGGTGGCCGCCGTCGCCGTGCGGATGGCCGCCGGTCGCCAACGTCCCGCCCGCGTCCTCGGCGTCCTCGGGGTCCCGATCCTCGCCGGGCTGTTCGGTGTGGCGGTGGCGCTCGGGACACTGGGGCGGGCGTGGTCGGGCCCCACC
The DNA here is from genome assembly GCA_035531755.1 of Acidimicrobiales bacterium. NCBI lineage: Bacteria > Bacillati > Actinomycetota > Acidimicrobiia > Acidimicrobiales > Acidimicrobiales bacterium. The sequence continues at coordinate 16,328 of DATKSK010000022.1, forward strand.
GTCCTGCTGGCCCATCTGGACGCGTGGGGGACCGCCGCCGTCGCCGCCGTCGCGAGCGTCCTGGTCAACAACCTCCCGGCGGCGTCCCTGCTGGCGGCGCGGGTGCCGCACCGCCCCCTGGCGCTCCTGGTCGGCCTGGACATCGGGCCCAACCTGTTCGTCACGGGATCGCTGTCCTGGATCCTGTGGAGGCGGGCCGCCGAAGCTGCCGGCGCCCGGCCGTCCATCGCCAGGGCGAGCCTCCTCGGCCTGGTGTCGGTGCCGCTCGCCATGGCCGCCGCCATCGGCGCTCTCGCCCTCACCGGTTCCCGGTGAGCACCGGTGGCCCGGGACAACCCGGGCACACCCCCACCCGCCGTGCTCCCCCGGGCCTGTCCGGGCATCCCGCCCTTCCGGCGGTTGCTCCGGAAGGCCCACGGGCGGCTGTGGATCGCGGGCGACCACACCGAGACGCTGGCGGACTCCGTGGAGAGCGCCGTGCGCTGCGGGCACCGGTTCGCCAGCACCATCTGGTCGCCGCCGCGCTGACGGCCGACGTGGCCGCGCTGACGGCGCGCTACGACCGGCCCGCGCTCCACACCCGGCGCAGCCTCGTGACCACGTCGGACAGGGCGGCGATCTGCTCGCGTGCCACCGCCGGCGCCACGCCCGGCATGTGCACCCGGAGGTTGAGCGCGTCGGCGCCGGCCCGCACGGCCACCGCAGCCAGCTCGTCGGCCACGGCGCCGGCGTCGGTCGACACCACCATCTGCTCCCCCTGCCAGTGCGCCCGGGCGCCGGGCGCGGCGTAGCTGCGGTAGCGCGCCGCCTGGGCGTCGGACTGGCGGGTCGGTGGAGCGCCCACCCAGGCCCGACGGATGAGGACGCAGGGCATCGCCCCGCCGGCCTCGCGGTACTCGTCGACCAGGTGGCGGCACCGCTCGGGTGTCGACAGCGAGTCCGACAGCAGGCCGACGCCCAGGCGGGCCGCACGCCGCGCCGCGGCGGGGCTCATGGCCGCGCTCACCACGGGCACGGGGTGGCGCCGGCAGCGGGCGATGGCAGGGTCGGAGGCGAGGAGGCCGGGATCGGTCCCGCCGAGCATCCCGGCCACGGCGGCCAGGCCGTCGGCGAAGCGTTCGGCCGCGTCCTGCACGGACATCCCCATGATCTCGAAGTCGCTCGCGAGCGACCCGGCCGCCACCCCGAGACCCACGCGGCCGGGATACGCCGCCGCCAACCACGCCGTCTCCTCGGCCACCAGGGAGGCGGGGCGCAACGGCAGCAGCAGGGGGCACGGTGCCGCCCATCCCCGCGGCATGGACTCGAGCAGCCAGCCGGCGGCCTGCAGCGGGTTCGGCATGTACCCCGCGAAGCCGCCGTGGTGCTCGCTCGTCATGACCCCGTCGAAGCCGGCGACGGCGGCCGACGAGCCCTGGGCGCGCAGCTCCTGCACGACGGCGGCGGCCGGCAACTCGTCGTGCGGGTACAGGCGCAGCGAGATCGATCCCGGCGAGAAGGGGGCGACGGGGTCCATCGCCGGATCCTGTCACAGCGCCGTGAAGCGGCCTCCGTCCACGACGATGGTCTGCCCGGTCACATAGGTCGCCCCGTCGCTCAGCAGGAACACCACGGCGGGGGCCACGTCGGTGGTCGGATCGCCGATCCGGCCCATGGGGACGAGCAGTCGCAGGCGCTCCTCGAGTTCGGGATTCTCCCGGAAGGCGTTGTCGAGCGCCGGCGTGCGGGCCAAGGGCGACACGCACACGACGCCCACGCCCATCGGGCCCCACTCGACCGCCAGGCTCCTCGCCAGCCCCCGGACCGCACCCTTCACCGCCGCGTAGGCGGGAAGCGACGCACTTCCCTCCATCGCCGCCGGTGAGGTCATGAGCACCAGCCGGCCCCCGTGGCGCGCCAGGTGCGGCAGGGCAGCGCGTGCGCAGTGGAAGGCGCCGCGCAACGACACCGCCACGTGGTCGTCCCACGCGGCCTCCGACAGGTCGTCGATGGCGACGACCTCGCTGGAACGCCGGCTCGTGGCGTTGTGGACCACGCCGTCGAGGCGGCCGAAACGCGTCGCGGCCGCGGCGACGGCCTCCTCCACCTGGGCGGCGTCGGCGACGTCGGTGCGGACGGACAGGGCCCGCCCCCCGGTCGCGGTGATGTGCGCGGCCGTTGCCGACGCGTTGTCCCCGGGGGCCGCCACCACGACCGCCGCGCCCGCGGCGGCGCACGCCACGCACACGGCCTCCCCGATCCCCGCGCCTCCCCCGGTGACGAGGACGACCTTCCCCTCGAGCGCGGTGCTCACGGTGCGGTGCTCACGGTGCGGTGCTCACGGTGCCGTGCTCACGGTGCCATCCACACGCCGCCGTCCACCGGCACGGTCATCCCCGTGACCGAGCGCCACTCCGGGCACAGCAGCGAGCCGACCACACGGGCCACGTCGCCGCCCATGTCCGGCGACGGCAGTGCCGGCGCCGGCAACCCGGGGCGGTCCAACCCGCCGCCACCTGACGGCGAGCCCGCCCCGCCCACGAGCAGGGCGCCGGGAACGGCGACGCAATTGACGGTGACCCCGTGGCGCCCCCAGGACCGGGCGGCAGCCTTGGCCAGGGCACGCTGCCCTTCGGCGACAGCGCTCCACGGGACCAGCCCGGCCGCGCCGGTCAGCGACAGCGTGGGCGTGATCAGCACGACGCTGCCGCCGCGCCGACGCAGGTGCCGGTGCACGCCCTGGAAGCACGCCAGGGTGCGGCGAAGCGGACGCTCGACCTGCGCGTCCCACGACGCGGGGTCGAGGTCGACCAGGGCCCGGGGTGACGGCGGCTCGGCCCCCACCGAGCAGAGCACGACACCGTCGACGGCGCCCATGCGCCGTTCGGCGCCCCCGAGCGCGTCCTCGACGGCACCGGCCGACCACAGCGCGTCCACGCCCAACCCGGCCACCGAGGCGCCGAGACGCTCCAGCCCCCGCACCAGCTCCCCGCCGGCGGGCGTCTCCCCGCCGAGCACGACCACGGCGGCCCCGCCGAGGGGGACGCTCACCGGCCGGGGCCCGTCACGCCCACCGCGTCGTCACGCGTCGGGCTCACCGTCGACGATCCACCGCGACCGGAGGTCCTCGAGCCACGCCGGGAGCTCGATCTCCGGATCGGGCAGGGCCGTCGCCCCCCGGCTGACGAGGGCTCGGGCGAACGCGTCGGGGTCGTCCCCCCACGAGCGGGGGTCGCCCATCATCACCTCGAGGAGCAGGGTGCCACGCTCCCCTGCCACGAACGGGCCGAAGGCGGCCCCGAGCGGTAGCTCGATGTGCGTCCCGGTCGGGCAGTGCCGCTCGCCACACCACATGTCGCCGTCGAGGACGAACAGCACGTGCGGGCTGTTGTGCCCGTGACGCCGCACCACGACGCCCGGGTCCCATCGGGCGTACAGGGACAGGTACTGCGGGTCGGGTGAGAACGCCAACCACTTCTCCCACACCGACGACACCGAACCGTCGGCGTTGCGCACCGCCTTCACCTGCTGCCAGGTCACGTCCGTGTCCGCGACGTGGCGGAAGACCGGCTCGCGTCCGGGCACCTTCACTCGCCTCACCCCCCATGTCGGTCCGGCCCTGCGGGGCGCGGCGCGCTCCGTTCTCTATCACCTCGCGGGCAATCCCCAGGTTTTCCCGCTTGTGTTCCCCAGGGCCCCGGGGCGAAGGTGGGGGGCGGTGGGGCATCTCGCCCGGTCTCCGCGGCGAGTGCGTCCGAGCACCCCACCGGCGGGGCTGGGCATGGGGAACCGGAGGCGGGGGTGTGCGTGGCGGGCGCTGCCCGACATCGGCTTCGTCCCACCGCGGTCACCTCGTCCCGGCCCGACGGGCTGCCGCACCGTGCGACCTCCGGCCCCCCCGAGGTCGATCACGGGCGGCGCCCCGTGCCCGTCCCTGCGACCGTGATCGACCACCTGTCGATCCAGTGCGCCGACGTGGCGGCGAGCTCGGCGTTCTACGACGCCGTCCTGGCGACGATCGGCGGTGGCCGCGTCATGGAACTCGGGACGGTGATCGGGTACGGCACTGCGGGCCACCCCTCGTTCTGGGTGGGCCCCCTGGCGGGCGGGGGCGCCAACCGCGAGGCGCACATCGCCTTCTCCGCACCGGACCGGACGGCGGTGCGGGCGTTCTTCGACGCCGCCGTGGCCACGGGCGCGGCCGTGCTCCACGAGCCACGCCTGTGGCCCGAGTACCACGCCGCCTACTACGGGGCCTTCGTCCGCGACCCCGACGGCAACAACGTCGAGGCGGTCTGCCACCTGCCCGCGTAGCCGCCGGCGGGCCCCACCGGTGGTCCCAGCCGGTACCGTGTGAGCCGTGCCACCGTGCCCACGCTGCGACGCGGCCAACCCGGACGGGTACCGGTTCTGCGGGCAGTGCGGCGCCGCACTGGCCCTGGCCGAGTGCCCGTCGTGCGGGACGCCGACCGCCGCGGGCCAGCAATTCTGCGGGCAGTGCGGCACGGGGCTCGACGGCCGGGCGGCACGGTCGGACCCCCCCGCGGTCGAGGAGCGCAAGCTCGCCACGGTGCTGTTCGCCGACGTGGTCGGGTTCACGTCGCTGGCGGAGCGCACCGACCCCGAGGTCGTGGCCCGGATCGTCGACGTCGCCTTCCGCGAGCTCGGCGAGGTCGTCGCGGAGCACGGCGGCACCGTCGACAAGTACATGGGCGACTCCGTCATGGCGGTGTTCGGCGTCCCCGTCGCCCACGACGACGACGCCGAGCGCGCCGTGGCCGCCGCCCTGGCGATGCGGCACGTCGGCGGGGACCTCGTCTTCTCCATCGGCGTGAACTCGGGCGAGGTCATGGCGACGGCGGTGGGAGGCGGCGAGGGGATCACGGTGATCGGCGACACGGTCAACGTGGCGGCGCGCCTCGAGAAGGCGGCCGGCCCCGGCGAGGTGCTGTGCGGGCACCTGACCGCCGAACTGACCCGGGGCCGCGTGGCGTTGCGGGCGCGCCAGCCGGTGCTGCTCAAGGGAAAGCGCGAGCCGGTCGAGGTGTGGGAGGCGGTGGCCCTGCGCGGCGACGACGTCGAACCCGACACCGCCGCGCCGCTGCTCGTCGGCCGGGACGACGAGCTCGCCTTCCTCGAGGCACAGTGGCGCCGGGTGTGCCGCGACCGCCAGGCCCACGTGGTGCTGGTGTGCGGCGACGCGGGCTCGGGAAAGTCGCGGCTCGTCAGCGAGCTCGCCCGCGTGGCCGAGCGCGACGGCACCGTCGTGCGCTCCACCTACCCTGCCTACGGAGCCCTGGGCGGGGCCAGGGTGGCGGCGGACGTCATCCGGCAGCTCGGGCCGGTCGACGACCCCGAGGTGAACGCGCGGGTGCGGTCGATCGCCGGCGATCTCGACGCGTCACTGCAGTCGATCGACCCGGCCGGGATGCAGCAGGAGCAGCTGTGGGCGTTCGGCCGCCTGCTGCACGAGAAGGGCGCGCGCCGCCCCGTGGTGATCATGATCGACGACATGCACCGCAGCGGCGACCGGACGCTCGAGGTGCTCGGCGAGCTGATCGGCCGCCTGGGCGACGTGCCGCTGCTCACGGTGCTCACCGGGCGCACGGAACCGGGCGAATGGCTCACGCGCTTCCCGGCGGCCACGACGGTCCGGCTCGGTCCCCTCGGCCGCGTCGACGCCTCGGCGCTCGCCGCCGGGTTCGTGTGCGACAAGCCGCTCGCCTCCGAGGCCGCGGACTTCCTCGTGGACCGCGCCGGCGGCAACCCCCTCTACCTGCGTGAGCTGGTGGCCATGGCCCGCGCCCAGGGACTGCTCGTCGACGACGGCCACCAGTACCGACTCACCGCCTACGGTGCCATCCCCGCCACGCTGCAGGCGTTGCTGGCGGCTCGCCTCGACTCCCTGGAGCCCGCCCAGAAGCTGGCCCTCCAGCACGCGGCGGTCCTGGGAGAGGCCACGCTCGAGCAGATCGCCGGGCTGGGCACGCCCGACGCGCCCGGCGCGCTACGGGCACTGGTCGAGGGCGGGCTCCTGCGCCACGGGCCCGACGGCCGCTACGACGCCGCCGACCCCCTCCTGCGCGAGGTGGCCTACGAGACCCTGCCGCGCAACATGCGCGGCGACCTCCACCGCCGCGCCGCGGCCATGGCGGAGGGCCCCGAGGAGCGGGCCCGCCATCTCGACCGCGCCGCGCGCTACCTGGCCGACGACGAGGCCGTGGTGGCCGAGGCCACTGAGGCGCTGGCCGACGCCGGGCGGGCCTTCCTGCGACAGTCGCGCCACGTCGACGCCGTCCGTCTGTTCGAGCGGGCGGTCGCCCTGGGCTGCCGGCGACCGTCGGTCCTCCTGGACCTGGCGAAGGTACAGGCGCTGTGCGGAAAGCAGGAGGACGCCTTCGAGACCCTCGCCATGGTGGACGACGACCCCGACGACCCGACCATCGGCATCGAGCGGGACCACACCGCCGCCAACACCAAGATCTTCACCGACCCCGGATGGGCGCTCCCCCAGCTCGAGGCGGTCACCGAGCGCTGGCGGGCGCTGGGGGTCGCCGACAAGGAGGCGTGGGGGCACGCCAACACGGGGGTGGCCCTCTTCTACCTGGGCAGGATGGAGGAAGCCGGCCGGGAGCTCGAGCTCGCCCTGGCGCTCTTCGAGCGCATCGGGGACCGGGTCGGCGGCGTGGCGGCCTCGTCGTTCATGTGCCTGGCCAAGCCGACGGACCGCCGGGTGCCGGCGTGGCTCGCCGACGCGCTCGAGTTCGCCGACGCCGCCGGCGACCGCTCCCGGCAGATCACGACCCTGATGACGTTGACGTGGCACCACTTCATCCGGTCCTTGTGGGGTGGCGCCGAGGACACGGCGCAGACCGAGGGCTTCGCCCGGCGCCTGGCCGCCCTGGGCGAGGAGATCGGCGCGGGGGACATGGCGGTGCACGGGCTGAGCCTGCTCGCCATCACGGCCCGCTTCGGCGGGCGCTTCGACGAGGCCGCCGCCCACGTCGACGCCCTGCAGCGGCTCGGTGGCATCGTCGACGCCGCCAACCCGTGGCTGGGTTGGGCGGCGAGCTTCGTGCTGGCCCTCGGCGGCGGCGCCACCGGTGCCGCCCCGCCGCACCCGCCGGATGCCTCGCTCGACCCCGTGGTCGCCATGTCGGAACTGGTCATCGAGGCGGAGCTGACGGTGGCCGGCCGCATCGACGAGGCGCTGGCGCGCGCCGAGGCGACCGAGAGCCTCGAGATGGGCCCCATCGGCGAGCTGGCGGGGCTCCTCAACGGCCTCGCCCTCGTCCTGGCGGGGCGGGCGACCGAGGCGCGACCGTGCGTCGAGCTGGCCGCCGACGCTGCCCGCGCCCTCGGCGCGGGTCCCACCGCGGCCGCCGCCGCCGCGCTGCTGGCCGAGATCACGGGAGACGTCGGCGTTTTGCCGCGTGCGCCGGCGTCGGCGGGCAGCGTCAGCGACGCCGTGGTCCTCCGCGCCCACGCCGTCCTGGGCGACGCCGACGCCGCCCGTGCGTTGCGCCGAGCGGCCCAGGACCTGGCCGTGCCCGGGCTGCTGCTCGGTCTCTGACCGGGTCTCCCAGGCGGACGCCGGGTCTCTCAGGCGGACGCCTCGTGGCGAAGGAACACCTCGAAGTCGCTGTGACGGATGGGGAACGAGCCCCCGCAATGGGGGCACCGGACGTAGACGTGCTGGTCCGTCACCTCGATCTGCCCACGTTCGAGCTGGATGGTCCGCCAGCAGAGCCTGCACGCCGGCGACAGCGACGGTGCAGGTGCTCTGGATCTCCGTTCCCGTAGGCCGGCGTTCGTCATGAGGCCCCCTCGCCCAGCCGTGCCGTTCGACACATCTGTTCCCATGATGCCCCCCATCAAGCCACGGAGCAACAGGTCGTGCGCGCGTGCCGTGGCATTCACGGTCCCCAGACCCAGCTCGACGAGGTCAGGACCCCGAAATTCATCAATTTTTGCCGCGTTGGGCGCTCACGTACTCGCCGGACGTGGTCGGGTCCTGGGCGCATCGGGAAATGCCGCCCGCTGCCGCTCAGGTGCCCGGGTCGACCTCAACAGTTCCGGTCTCGACCTGGTCACGCCGGCCCCGGCTCCGCTGACGGTTCCTCGCGGCCTGGTCGAGGATCACCTTCCGGAGCCGCACCGCGCTGGGGGTGACCTCGACGCACTCGTCGTCACGGATGAACTCCAGGGCCTGTTCCAATGACAACTGGAGGTGGGGGGTCAGGCGCTCGAGCTCCTCGGCGGTGGAGGACCGGACGTTGGTGAGCTTCTTCTCGCGTGTGGGGTTGACGTCCATTTCGTCGCTCCGGGAGTTCTCCCCCACGATCATCCCCTCGTAGACGGCGGTGCCCGGTGCCACGAGCAGCGTCCCGCGCTGTTCGAGCGCCATGAGCGCGTAGGTGGTGGTGGCGCCCCGGCGATCGGCCACCATCGACCCGTTGCGTCGCACCCGCAGGTCCCCGTGCCACGGCTCCCACCCGTCGAACACGTGGTGCAGGATGCCCGTGCCGCGGGTGTCGATGACGAACTCGGTGCGGAAGCCGACCAGGCCCCGGGCCGGGATCTTGTAGTCCATGCGCACCCACCCGGTCCCGTGGTTGACCATCTCCTCGAGGCGGCCGAACCGCAGCGCCAACAGCTGTGTCACCACGCCCAGGTAGTCGCTCGGAACGTCGACGGCCAGGCGCTCCATGGGCTCGTGGAGCTTGCCGTCGATCATGCGCGTCACCACCTGCGGCTTGCCCACGGTGAGCTCGAACCCCTCGCGCCGCATCGTCTCGACCAGGACGGCGAGCTGGAGCTCGCCGCGCCCCTGCACCTCCCAGGCGTCGGGCCGGGAGGTCGGCAGCACGCGCAGCGACACGTTGCCCACCAGCTCGGCGTCGAGTCGGCCTTTCAGGAGCCGCGCCGTCAGCTTGGTGCCGTCGGTCCCCGAAAGCGGCGAGGTGTTGATGCCGATGGTCATGGCCAGACTGGGCTCGTCGACGAGGATCGCCGGCATCGGCCGAGGGTCGTCGGGGTCGGCGAGCGTCTCGCCGATGGTCACCTCGTCGAATCCCGCGACGGCCACGATCTCGCCGGGGCCCGCCTCTTCGACCTCGACGCGGTTGAGCGCCTTGGTGCCGAAGAGCTCCGCCACCTTCCCCCGGTGCACCGACCCGTCGAGCCGGCACCACGCCACGGTGTCCCCGCGCCGAAGCGTGCCGTTGTGCACCCGGCAGATGGCCAGGCGACCCAGGTACGGCGAGGCGCCGAGATTCGTGACGAGCGCTTGCATCGGGTGCCCGGGCTCGTAGGTGGGTGGCGGCACGCTGTCGACGATGGCCTCGAACAACGGGACCAGGTCGGGCCCGATGTCGTCGGGCTTGGTGCCGACACGGCCGGCCCGGGCGTTGGCGTACAGCACGGGGAAGCCGATCTGGTCCTCGTCGGCGTCGAGGTCGAGGAACAGCTCCTCGACCTCGTTGACGACCTCGGCCACGCGGGCGTCGGCGCGGTCGACCTTGTTGACGACCACCACCACCGGCAGCTTGGCCTCGAGCGCCTTGCGCAGGACGAAGCGCGTCTGAGGCAGCGGACCCTCCGACGCGTCGACGAGCAGGAGCACACCGTCCACCATGGCCAGGGCCCGCTCCACTTCGCCCCCGAAGTCGGCGTGCCCGGGGGTGTCGACGATGGTGATCGTGATCCCCCGGTAGGGAATGGTGATGTGCTTGGCGAGGATCGTGATGCCCTTCTCGCGCTCGAGGTCACCCGAGTCGAGGACCCGGTCCGTGAGCTCCTCGTTGGCGCGGAACGCTCCGGTCTGACGGAGCATGGCGTCGACCAACGTCGTCTTGCCGTGGTCGACGTGGGCCACGATGGCCACGTTGCGCAGATCGTCGCGTACGGACATGAGTCGACCTGGCCCTCGTCAGGCCGCGCCGGCGGCGACGAGCACGCCGGGCGACGCCGATTCAATGGCCACGTGTTGCTCTCCGAGCGCTCTGGTGGTGCGTGTCCGGTGGGACCCGATGCTCCGCACAGACTTCGCATTGGGAGACAACCTGACCCAAATTATACATGGCGATCGAAGATTCCCGGATCACGGGCGGCGCCATCGCAGGCTCCTCCCCGGTGGCCGCGCCGCCGGGCGGCCCCGGCCCTGGGTGCGCGGGACCGGGGTGGGGGCCCCGAACGGCTCTGCGGTGGCCCGGGGGCCCGACCACCGGGGACGTCGGCGGCACCGAGGGCGGGGCGGGCGCCGGGCCTCTCCCCGGTGCGGATCGGCTACGCTGGCACTCGATTGGGTTTGCATATCGCGCCGACCCTGATCCTCGGTCTCAGACCTCGGCGTCTCGGACTCCTGTCCCCCGTGCGCGAGCGCTCCAGGAGTGAACGACATGCCCTCTTCACGCAAGCAGCGGTCCCGGCCCCGACCGACCGACAGCAAGGCGCGGGTCCGGCGTGGCCGGCCCAAGGTGTGCCTCCTGTGCAAGGACCGGGTCACGCACGTCGACTACAAGGACACGAACCTCCTGCGCCGGTTCATGAGCGAGCGCGGCAAGATCAAGTCGCGCAGCAGCACGGGCACCTGCGCGCAGCACCAGGCCGCCGTGGCCCTCGCCATCAAGAACGCCCGCGAGATGGCGCTGCTCCCGTACGTGGTGCGCACGCTGGCCGGCGACAAGGGTGGGCGCGGGCGCAGAGGCGGCCCTCCGGGCCGCGGCGGGCCCCGCCCGTCGGAGTCGCCCCCCGGCCGGGCCGCCCCGGCCACCGGCGGCGAAGCCCCGGCCGCGCCGGCACCGGAGACCGCCGCGGCCGGCGATGCCGGCGCCGTGACGCCGGAGCTGGTCCTCGACGCCGGGTCAGGGGCCTGACGCCGTGGGAGCGCAGCGCAGCAGCGCCTCCAAGCGCCAGCGGGACATCGACAAGCGCTCGCGCGCGGCCGAGAAGCGTGACCGCCGGCAGCGCCGCAGCGCGCTCGGGGAAGACGAGGCGTCGCCGGACGGTGACGCCGCCGTGATGGACGCCGGCGACAGCAGCGCGATCCTCCAACAGGTCGAGCAGCTGCACCGCGACTTCGAGGCGCACGTCATCGACTTCGAGACCTACGAGACCCGCAAGGCGGAGCTCCTCAGCCGCATTCAGGTCTGACCCGCGCCACCCCGGTCGGGCCACGGCCCGAGCCGGCGCCTCCGGGCCCGAGGCGGGTGGCGCCGCTCGTCACTCGACCGCCATCCGGGCCTGGCGCGCCTCCTGCGCGGCGGCGTCCCACTTGGCCTCGATCCGCCCGAACCGCCAGATGAAGAGCGCGACAGCCCACGTCACCACGAACACGCCGACGATCACGAACCCGGCGGAGTTGATGTTGAAGCGCTGGAAGAAGCCCCAGAACGACCCGCCCAGCTTCGCCTCCTGCCCGATGAGGCTGAGCAGCTCGACGGTCCCGACGAAGAACGCCACGAACACCGACAGGCCCGTGATGGTGAGGTTGTAATAGACCTTGCGGACCGGCTTGGCGAACGCCCAGTCGTAGGCGAAGTTCATGAAGCAGCCGTCGATGGTGTCGAAGAGGCTCATGCCCGCCGCGAAGAGGACCGGCATCGAGAGGATGGCGTAGAAGGGAAGTCCTCCGACGACGGCCGACCCCGCCAGGACCAGCAGGGCGACCTCGGTGGCCGTGTCGAAGCCCAGCCCGAAGAGCACGCCGACGGGGTAGATCTTCCACGGGGTGTCGATCCTGCGGGCGAGCGGCCCGAAGAACCGGTTCATGAGCCCGCGGCTGTTGAGCTGCCGCTCGAGCTCCTCGTCGTCGTACATCCCGCGCCGCATCTCGCGGAACACCTTCACGATCGAGACCAGGATGACGACGTTGAGGGCCGCGATGAGGTACAGGAACGCCCCCGAGACCGACGTCCCGATGACGGTGGTGGTCCGGTGCAGCGACGAATCGCCTCTGCTCACGGCGGAGTCGAGGGACCGGATTCCGAAATTGAGGAGCACGCTCAGGAAGAACACGACGCTGGAGTGGCCCAGCGAGAAGAAGAACCCGACGCTGAGCGGCCGTTTCCCGTCGCCCACGAGCTTACGTGTCGTGTTGTCGATGGCGGCGATGTGGTCGGCGTCGAAGGCGTGGCGCATCCCGAGGGTGTAGGCCAGGATGCCGGTCCCCACGCCGAAGACCTCGGTCTTGCTGATGCGGTAGTGATGCCCGAGCGCCAGCGCCACCATGCCCCATCCGAGGACGTGCAGGCCCACCACCGTGAACGACATGCCGCCGACACGCGCCCATTCGCCGGGCGTGAGGCCGTCTCGGATCCTTGTGAACCTGGCCCGGGGGTTGGCCATGGCGGTTCCGCCCTCCTCGTGACCGGCGTTTCTCTCCCGATACCCTAGGAACTATGCGACCAGGTCGCAACAGGGTCTTGTTGGCGACAATGCCCGACCGTACAATGCGGGTGTGACCAGGACTTCTGGGCGAGCGTCGGCGGCCGCCGCGGCCTGCGACCCGGTGGACGCCGTGCTGGCGCTGGTCCGGGAGCACGGCGGACGGGTCACCGCCACCCGGCGGCTCCTGCTGCGGGCGCTGTTCGACGCCACGGGGCACCGCACCGCCGAGGAGCTGGCCGACGAGGTGCAGGCCCTCGCCCCCGACGTCCACATCTCGACGATCTACCGGAACCTCGACGAACTCGAGCGGCTGGGCGTCGTGGTGCACGCCCACCTCGGCCACGGGCCCGCCACGTACCATCTGGCGACCGGCGCCCACGGCCATTTCGTGTGCGAGCAGTGCGGCGCCATGGTGGAGGCTCCCGACGAGGTGTTCCAGAGCCTGTCCCGGGCGGCGAGGACACGCTTCGGCTTCGACATCAACCCGCATCACTTCGCCGTGCTCGGGCGGTGCCGGGGTTGTCGGTAGCCCGGGCGGCCGACCGGAGGGCGCCGGCGCCGGGACCCGGACCGGATGGCGCCACGTGATGGCGCAGGACACCGGAGGCGGCGGGGTGGGCGCGCCTTGCCCGGTGGCGCGCGCCGTGTCGCGGCGGCGGGCCGGCGTCCTCGGCCCGCAGGCCGGCGCCGTGGACGCCGACAGCACGATGTGGGCGTTCTCCGAGGCTCACCCGCTGCCGTGAGCCCCGGGGCCGGTGGCGGCCCCGGACCACGCCCGCCGGGCGGTCGCCTCAGGCCGAGCTCGGGACGCGCGGGCTTCGACCGCCGGCGTCGACGAGGTCCACGATGCCGAAGCGGGCGAGCGCCACGACCTCGTCGGCCGGTGCCGTGGTCGACGCGCCGGCCCGGCGGGCCGCCGACGACCCCACCGACGCGTCGCGCAGGTGGGTCAGCAGGGCGAGCTGCGACGCCGAGACGAAGACGACGGGGCTGTCCCACATCTTCACCGCGGGCCGATCGACACCGTCGCGCCCGAGCAGCGTGCCGATCCATTCGACCTGGCGCGAGAGGACCGGTGCCACCCCGGCCGGCAGGCCCGCGATCGGAAGTGCCAGCAGCTCGTCGGTGGCCCGCCGGCGGGCCGCGGTCGAAGGGTCCTCGCCGAGGGGGTCGCTGTTGAAGTCGTTGCACTTCAGGTAGAGGTTCACCGTGTTGGCGGAGTTGCGCCGCAGGTGCCACACCGACGAACCGGGAAAGAGCACGACGTCGCCCGGCCGATCGTGGATCTCGACCGCCGGCGAACCCCGCAGGACCACCTCCGGCAACTCGTCGGGCGCGAGGCTCTCCCGGAAATCCGCCGTCAGGAACGGGTTCGGGTCACGGTGGACCGTGGGGTACAGGACCAGATACGAGCCCTCGGGAACGTCGATCGACACGCCGACCGACACCTGCGAGGCGAGCCGGTCCTTGTGGGCCACCGGCGCCGGGTCGGCGTCGGGTTCGTAGCGCTTCAGGTGTCGCTCCGCCAGCGTGAAGCGCTCCGGATCGAGCCCGCACATGCCTGTGGTCAGGGCCCGGAGGTCGGCTACCAGGTCGACGTCGACCGGCGGCTCGTACAGGTGCTGGTTCTTGGCGCCCCGTATCCCGGTCCCGTGGAGGGCCGCCTCGGCCTCGTGCCGGGCGCTGTAGGCCCGGAGGTGGTCGAGGAATTCCGGGGTGACGCCGTCGCGCACGTGCACCCACCCCTGGGCCTGGTAGGTGGCACTGAGCTCACCCGGGTCGAAACAGAAGGTCTTCACCGATTCTCCCTGCCGTCGAGACGAACGGCCACACCGGTGGCGGCCGTTCCTGGTGTGGTCAAGATCCCCTGGGGTCGCATCAGGCGGCGACGTGCCGATCCGGCCCCCGCCCGCGTCCGGGCGCCGGGCCCGTGGCCGCGCCCGCCGAGCACCCTATGTCGGCGGCGCCCGGGCCGACGTCGCGCCACCCCCGCTGCCGGGCGGTGCCACGGCGGGCGATCCCCGAGGCCCACAGCCGGGACGGGGCGGCGCCACTGCACGCCCGCGCCCCGCCACTCCACGCCCGCGCCCCGTCGCTCGGCACGGGCCCGGTCAGCAAGGCCAGGCGGTGGAGCAGCAGCCAGCCCACGACGGCGATGAGGTGCGGGGCCTCGCTCAAGACCGGCGTCCGCCCCGACGCCGTCTCGACGACAGCGGTGGCCAGCAGCAGGGCCGCCGCCGTTCCGACGATGGCCCTCATGCCCCGGGTGCGGTCCGGGTGCCAGGCGGCGAGCAGGAAGCCCGCGGCCAGGGCCAGGTCGAAGGCCCCGACGTCCCGAGCGGCGTCGTGGCCCCCGAAGATCCACGCGGGCGCGACGATCGCCACCTGGACGGCTGCCAGCGACAGGAGGCCGGCCCGCGTGAGCAGGACGGACCGCCGGCGCCGCCCGTGGCCGGCGTCGAGCCTCGCCGCGCCGAGCAGGCTCTCGCTCGGTCGCCACATGGGCTCCGCCGCTCGCAGCCGCACCATCCGCGTGTGCGCATGGGCCGCCTCACGCCACGACCGGCAGGCGGGACATCGGTCCACGTGGCCATCGACGTCCACGGGATCGATCGGGGACGGCTCCCCGTCCAGGTGCGCGGAGATCGCCTCACGCATGTCGTCGCAGTTCACGAAGATGTAGTCGGAAGACGGGCGCGTCTGGTTCCCGGGCGCGCCGGAATTCCTTCCGCCGGACCCGCACAACGGTCGCGACGGCCCCGGGACAACGATTCGCGCAGGGCTACCATGACGCCATGGACCTCCCCGGCCACCCGAACCACCTCGACCGTCTGGCCGAGCGCGCCCGCCTCGGTGACCAGGCGGCGTGGGAGGCGTTCATCGTGGCGTCCTACGACGCCGTCCGGCGGATGTGCGCGGCGATGGTCGACCGCCAGTCGGCCGAGGACCTCGCCCAGGAGACCTTCACCCGGTCGGTGCGCGCCTTGGCGCGCTTTCGGGGTGAGTGCTCAGCCCGCGCGTGGATCCTGTCGATCGCCTACCGGGTGTGCGCCGACGAGCTGCGATACCTGACGCGGCGACGGGAGCACCAGGACGACGGGGGCCGGCACCGGGATCGGGAGGACCGGCGTGTCCCCGACGTCGCCGAGCAGGTCGCCGTGGACGACCTCCTCGCCCGGCTCGAGCCCCACCGGCGGGCCGCCTTCGTCCTCACCCAGATCCTGGGGATGCCCTACGATGCCGCCGCGGTCGTGTGCCAATGCCCCCCCGGGACGATCAGGTCGCGCGTGGCGCGGGCGCGCGACGACCTCGTCGCCATGACGTCGGTGCAGGACGTCGGCCGGCGAGCCTGACGTCGGCCGGCGAGCCTGACGTCGGCCGGACCGCACCTCCCGCGGCCGCACGCCTCGCTCCCCACCCGTTCCCAGGTATCTCCCAGGGAGCCGGGCGCGACGGGGTCTGTGACCCGTGAGGCGTGCGCCCGCGACGCGCGGCGCGAACCGGCGGGCGTTACCCTGGGTCCTGGCACCGCCGTCGATCGAAGGGGCGCGCCGGGCCATAGGGGGAACGAAGGGGCGGCGCGGCATGAGCGCGCGGATATTGCTGATCGAGGACGACGAGAGCATCCGCACGGCTCTCTCGATGTTTCTGGAGCAGGAAGGGTACACCGTCGCCGACTCGGGCAGCGGGGAGGAGGGCCTGGTGGCGTTCGACCACCGCCCCGCCGACATCGTCCTCGTCGACATCATGCTGCCCGGACTCGACGGCCTCGAGGTGACCCGGGCGCTGCGCCGCACCAGTGACGTCCCCATCGTCATGGTGACGGCGCGCTCGGACACCCACGACGTCGTGGCCGGCCTCGAAGCGGGCGCTGACGACTACGTGCCGAAGCCCGTCGTGGCCAAGGAGCTGGCGGCCCGCATCCGGGCGCTCCTGCGGCGCTCCATGAGCGGCCCCCCCCACAAGGCCGTCATCCGTGTCGGTGACCTCGAGATCCACCGTCAGGCGCGCACCGTCCGGCGCGGGGACGAGGAGCTGCGGCTCACGCGAACCGAATTCCGCCTGTTGTGCGCCCTGGCGGAGAACCCCGGTTGGGTGCTCAGCCGAACGCAGCTCCTCGAGCGCGTCTGGGACTACGACTTCTTCGGTGACATCCGGCTCGTCGACGTCCACGTACGCCGCCTCCGGGCGAAGATCGAGGACGACCCCTCCGCTCCACGGAGAGTGGTGACGGTGCGGGGGCTCGGCTACAAGCTCCAGCCGTGAGGCGGGCTCCCCGGCGGGGGGCGCCCGACGAGCGGTCGCACCGGTTGGGCCTGCGGGCCCGGGCCACGCTCGCCTTCGGGACCGGCGCCGCCCTCGTGTCGATGACCCTGGCGGTCGTCACCTATGCCGTCGCCCACCACTACCTGCTGTCCCGGCGCCAGACGGGGAGCATCACCCAGGCCTTCGTGAGCGCAGGGTTCGTCCAGCAGGAGCTGCGGTCCCCCCTCGCCGACGTCCCCGGCGTGCTGTCGTCGTTGGTGACACCGCAGGGGACCCGATCACTGCTGTACCGCGGCGGGCGCTGGTACTCGCCCTCGGTCACCCTCGGGTGGGGGTCCCTACCGGCATCGCTCACGGGCCCGGTGCGCGCCGGGAGCCCCGCCGAGCAGCGTGTGGTCGTCGACGGCACGCCCGCCATCGCCGTGGGCGTGCCGTTGCCCGCCATCGGCGCCGACTTCTACCAGATCCGGACCATGGCGGAGCTGCAGAACACGCTCGACACCCTGGGCACGGTGCTCCTGGGGACCGCGCTGGCCACGACGGCCGCCGGTTGTCTGATCGGCCTGTGGGCCGGCCGCCGCCTCATGCGCCCGCTCACGGGTGTCGCCGCCGTGGCCACGGCCATCGCCGGCGGCGCGCTGGACCGCAGGCTGCCCGTGGACGGGGACCCGGACCTGGGATCGCTGGCGACGACGTTCAACACCATGGTCGAGAGCCTGGAGAGCCGCATCCAACGCGACGCCCGCTTCGCCTCGGACGTGAGCCACGAGCTGCGTTCCCCCCTCACGGCGGTGGGCACCTCCGTCGAGCTCATCGAGATGTTCCGGCCGTCGCTCCCGGCCGACGGGCAACGGGCGCTCGACGTCCTGGGCCTGGAGGTCCGCCGGTTCTCGACGATGGTGCAGGACCTGCTCGAGATCTCGCGGATGGACGCCGGCGCGGCGAGCCTCGAGGTCGAGGAGGTGCCGATCGACGAGCTCGTGGCTCGGACCGTGGCGGGACGCGCCGGCGAGGTCGCGGTGCACGTGTCGCCGGCGGCGGCGGGCACCATCGTGCGCGTGGACAAGCGGAGGCTGCAGCGCGTCCTGGCGAACATCCTCGACAACGCGGATGCGTACGCCGGCGGCGCAGTGCTCGTGACCGTCGACCGCAACGGGTCTTGCACGACCGTCACCGTCGACGACGACGGTCCGGGCATCCCCCCCGGCGAGGAATCGTACGTGTTCGAGCGTTTCTTCCGCGGGGCGACGGCGGGCCGGCGGGGGGCGACGAGCGGCACCGGGCTCGGACTGGCACTGGCGACGGAGCACATGCGCGCCCACGGCGGGACCGTCACGGTCGAGAACCTGCCACAGGGCGGTGCCCGCTTCACCCTCACGCTCCCGGCGACGAGCACGTGAGGCGGGTGCTCGTCACCGCCGTGGCGGGGCTCGTGCTGTGCGGGTGCGCCATCGGGCCCGAGCGCACCGCCCACGTCATCGACCGGTCGAGGATCCCGCACGGGCTGCTCGACCCGTCGCCGACCGCTCCACCGGGCACGGCCCCGACCGAGAACGTCACGCTCTACTTCGAGTCGGCACAGGGCCTGGTGGCCGTGGCCCGCGCCGCCCGGCGCCCGGTCACCTTGCGGGCCGTGGTCAGACTCCTGGCCCGGGGCCCGACGGTGTCCGAGCGGTCGGCGGGCGTCCAGAGCCCGCTGTCCACGGGGCGGCCCATCACCCTGCGGTCGCTCGTGAACGACGTCGCCACCGTCGACCTGCCGGCCGACGTGACCGACCTCGGGGGCCAGGACCAGATCGTGGCGGTGGCGCAGCTCGTCTACACCATCACCGCCTACCCCGGCGTCGACGCCGTCACCGTGTTGGTGAACGGCATCCCCGCGACGGTGCCCACGGCGAACGGCTCGCTGAGCGCCGGACCGCTCCGGCGTGCCGACTACGCCGAGCTGGCGCCGCGCTGACGGGCGCGAGGCGGCACCGACCCGGCACCGACCCACGTCGACGTGCCGGCGACCGTGGCCAGGAGGTCGGCGACGAGGTCGGGACGACTCAGGAACGGGGAGAGCCCCTGGACCACACGACGACCCGGTCGGCGCATCGCGCCAGGATGCGCTGCAACTCCGGGTGGACGATGTCGTCGAGGGCACACGCTGCGTACGTCGAGCCGGGTTCGCAGCACCGGTTCTGCAGCCATCGGCGGCGATACCCCTCCTCCTGTTCCCCCGGGCGCTCGCAGCGCGGCCCATGGTCGTGGTCGGCGCCCCGGCGCCGTTACCGGGCGTTCACAACCCGGCAACGCGCCTGACACAGAGTGCTGAGAGGGTGGCACGTGCCACCCGTCCTCGGTCGCCGAGGCGGGGGCCAGCGCGGTGCACGGAGGAAATCGAGAAAGCGGAGGTTCGCGCCCCATGAGCTACCAGGCCGAGTACATCTGGATCGACGGGACCCAGCCGTCCCCGCTGCTCCGGAGCAAGACGCGGATCATCCCCGACGGCAAGGAGCCCGGCATCTGGGGTTTCGACGGGTCGAGCACGAACCAGGCCAGCGGGGACGACTCGGACTGCGTCCTGCAGCCGGTGTTCTCCTGCCCCGACCCGCTGCGTCGCCCCGGCGACCGCCTCGTGATGTGCGAGGTGCTCCTCACTGACCTTTCGCCCCATCCCACGAACACCCGGGCCGCCTGCGCGGCGGCAGCCGAGCGCTACGCCGACCAGGAGCCCTGGTTCGGCATCGAGCAGGAGTACACCTTCGTGCAGGCGGGGCACCCCCTCGGCTGGCCGGAGAAGGGCTATCCCGCCCCGCAGGGCCCCTACTACTGCGGGGTGGGCGGCGACAAGATGCCCGGCCGCGAGATCGTCGAGCGCCACACCGTCGCCTGCATCGACGCCGGCCTCGCCATCGAGGGCACCAACGCCGAGGTGATGATGGGCCAGTGGGAGTTCCAGATCGGGGTCCTGGCGCCGCCGCTCATCGGCGACCAGCTGTGGGTGGCGCGCTGGCTGCTGTTCCGGGTGGCCGAGGACTTCGGCGTCTTCGCCACGTTGGAGCCCAAGCCCGTGCTCGGCGACTGGAACGGCGCGGGCGCGCACACGAACTTCTCGACCAAGGCGATGCGCGAGGAAAGCGGCTGGGACGCCATCATCGCCGGCTGTGAAGCGCTCGGGAAGAACGTCGACGAACACGTCCAGAACTACGGCGTCGGGATCGCCGATCGCCTCACGGGGGCCCACGAGACCGCCCACTGGTCGGAGTTCAGCTACGGGACCTCGGACCGGGGAGCCTCGATCCGGATCCCGTGGGCCGTCGCCAAGGACAAGAGGGGATGGCTCGAGGACCGGCGGCCCAATGCCAACATGGACCCCTACGTCGTGAGCCGGCTCATGGTGACGACGGTCTGCGGGAACGGCGCCGCCGACATGGACTAGACGTCACACCCCCGACCCCCGCCGCTCACCCTCCATCCGTACGCTGGGAACCGCGGCGGCGATCTCACGAAGGGCGACACGTGATGGGGCGCGCCAAGGCCCGCTTCGGCGGCGGGCCGGCCGCTCGAGGCCATACGGTGGGCCGGCGTGGTGCCGGGCGACGTGAACAGTCCCAACAGGTAGGGAGAGATTTCTGCTCCTGGTCTCCACCTGCCTCGGCGAGGCGAAGGAGTCGACACCTCAGGGCCCCCTCGGGTGTCGGCTCCTTCGCCGCGTTCGCCGGCCCGGGAAGAACCGACGAGCCGGACCTGGACCGCGCGACCAGGCCCGACATCGCCCGAGCCGAGCCGGCGACTACGGTCCCGACGAGTGGGGTGTTCCCGTGGCGACCACAGCGGAACGGAGCGGCGCGACCGTGGCGCCGACGGGCGACGGGCAGCGAGCCAGCGCTGAGCGAGCGGTGCGAACCTACGCCGGCCCGGGCTTTAGAGGCGATCGACCCTGTCCCTGCCCCGGGACACGGTGACACGGTCAGGGTATGGGGAAAGCTGCTCGCGCGGCCACAGGCCCGGGCATGAGCATCGTGCCGGATCCGATCCTGGACACCGGCGGGGCGGCGCCCGCCCTGCGCTTCGGCGACGTCGTGCGCCGCTACGGCCGGCACGTCGCCCTCGACCATCTGGACCTGCAAGTGGCCCGGGGGGAGACGGTGGCCCTGCTCGGGCCGAACGGCGCCGGGAAGTCCACCACGATCTCCCTCCTCCTCGGTCTCCTGCGACCGCACGGGGGTTGCGTGGAGGTGCTGGGGACGAGCCCCCGCCAGGCGGTGGCGGACGGCCGGGTGGGCGCCATGCTGCAGACGGGCTCGGGGAGCGGCCTGCCGCCCGGCGTCAGGGTGTCGGGTGTCCTGGAGCTCGTCCGCCGGCTCTACCGCCGCCCCGCTCCGTTGGAGGTCACCGTGGAGCGGGCCGGGATCGCCACACTCATGCGCCGGCCGACGAACCGGCTGTCGGGCGGAGAGGCCCAGCGCGTCCGGTTCGCCGTAGCCATCGCCGGGGATCCCGAGCTCGTGTTCCTGGACGAGCCGACGGCCGCCATGGACGTGGAGAGCCGGCGCTCGTTCTGGGCCATGATGCGCCAGTTCGGCGAGGAGGGCCGCACCATCGTCTTCGCCACCCACCACCTGCAGGAAGCGGACCAGATCGCCGACCGGGTGATCGTGATCAACCGCGGGACGGTCGTGGCGAACGGCCCCGGGGCGACGCTCAAGGCCGCGGTGGCCAGCCGGCAGGTGCGCTTCGTGACCGCGCACCCCGACGAGCGGATGCTCGACCAACTGGCAGGCGTGACCGATGTCGTCGTCCGGGGCACCGGCGTGACGCTCATCTCGCTCGACGCCGACGCCACCGTGACCGCCCTCGTGCACTCGGGGCTCGAGTTCTGCGACCTCGAGGTGACGGGGGCGGGCCTCGAGGAGGCGTTCGTGGCGCTCACCGAGTGCGCGCTCGCCCCCGGCCAGGAGCGCGCCACGTGAGCGGACTGCTGGCGTTCGGGCGGTTCGAGGTCGCCCGGCTGCTGCGCAGCTGGAAGTTCCTGGCCATCACGGTCGGCTTCCCGGTGTTGTTCTACATCCTGTTCCTCCACGACCGCAGCCCGGGGACGGTCGTCGACGGCCAGGTGACCTGGCGCGTCTATCTCATGGTGTCGATGTGCTCGTTCGGCGCCCTCGTCGCCGCCCTCAACGCCGGCGGCAGCCGGCTGTCGACGGAGCGGGCCTCGGGTTGGGCGCGGCAGCTGCGGGTCACCCCGATCCCGGCGTGGTCGTACGTGACCACGAAGGTGGCGGCCACCACGCTGGTGGTGCTCCCGGTCCTCGTCCTGGTCGAGCTGGTGGGCATGGCGTTCGGCGGTGTCCACCTCGGCGTCGGCACCTGGATCGAGCTCACGGCGCTCTTGTGGGTGGCGGCGATCCCCTTCTCGATCCTTGGAGTCTTCGTCGGGTTCATGGTGAACGCCGAGACCGCCTATCCGGTGGTGACGGCGCTCATGTTCGTGCTCGGCTACTTCGGGGGACTGTTCAACCCTGTGGGCCACATGTCCGCCCCGCTGCAGACAGCGGCCCGGGCCCTCCCGAGCTTCCACCAGGCGTCACTCGGCCTGGCCCTGGTGGACGGGCACGGTTTCGGTGTCCAGGATGCAGTCGTGCTGGTGTCCTACACCGCCGCGCTCGCCCTCGCCGTCCTGTGGAAGCACAGGGTCGAGGAGTCGCGGGGCCTCGCTTAGCGGACCAGCCGCCCCGCGGTGGCGTGGCCGCCCGCCTTCGATGACGTCGTTCCGGGCACTGAGGTCGTGGACGTTGTGGACCCCATGCCGTTCCCCGGGTTCGCCATCGGCGCGCCGGTCTGACCAGGCTTCTTCCCGTTCCCGCTCCCGTTCGCGTTCGCGTTGCCGTTGCCGTTCGCGTTGCCGTTCGCGTTGCCGTTCGCGTTGCCGTTGCCGTTCGCGTTGCCGTTCGCGTTGCCGTTCGCGTTGCCGTTCGCGTTGCCGTTCGCGTTGCCGTTCGCGTTGCCGTTCGCGTTGCCGTTCGCGTTGCCGTTCGCGTTGCCGTTCGC